>CALGQU010000211.1 GCA_937959125.1 uncultured Croceitalea sp. | reverse complement strand
GCCATGGCGACGGGGTTCACCCCTTCCCATCCCGAACAGGGAAGTTAAGCCCGTTTGCGCCGATGGTACTGCTACACCAAGTGGGAGAGTAGGTCGCCGCCTTCTTTGAGGCACTCAACATAACCGTTGGGTGCCTTTTTTTATGCCCAAAAACCAACACATGCCCATGCATGCCTAAGAATTTCCCACGCTTTAAATTGGATTATGGAAATCGTTATATCTTCCTTTTTTTATAGGATATGTTTTATCTTTAAGGAAAACCAACAATCATGAATAAGTATACAGCCCTTTCCCTTGCAGTTCTTCTATGTTTTACCGGTTTATCCCAAGAAACTACTTTAAAGGCACTGGTGGGGGGAACCTTAATAGATGGTTACGGCTCCCAACCTATCAAGAACAGTGTTATCCTAATTAAAGGAGAAAAAATTCAAGAAGTAGGTACTGTAGCAACCATTAAAATACCAGCTAACGCAGAGTTGATTTCAACGGAAGGTATGACCGTACTTCCCGGACTTTGGGATATGCATGTACATACCATGATTACGGGCCATGCGGACTATGGCTATTGGGATAAAACCTATCCGCCATTATTTAAGGATGTGATCATGCCCGCATCGGCACAACAGTTATTACTTGCTGGGGTTACCAGTGCACGGGATTTGGGTGGTCCATTAGAAGAAAGTCTAGCCGTAAGGGATGCCATAAACGATGGCAAAATACCGGGGAGCACCTTATACGTGTCCGGTCCTTTCATTCAGCACAAACCTTATCCTGGTACGGAGGCATTTCGATGGGGCGTAAAAGGTGCGGAAGACGGTCGCAAAAAAATTCAAAAATTGGCAAAAGCGGGTGTAGATTTTATCAAATTGGTCGATCAAGATAAAATGACCATGGCAGAGTTAAAGGCCGTGGTTGATGAAGCACATGCCAATGGATTAAAAGTGGTTGCTCACGGGCATCGACCAGAAGAAATACGTTTGGGGTTAAAGGTAGGTGTAGACTGTTTTGAACATACGGGACTTTCATCGGCTCCCCGTTATCCAGATGATATTATGGAACTCATACGGGAACGCACCGCAGATATGAGTCAAGGACCCTTATTTTGGTGCCCTACCGTAGAAGGGCTGTACAATTACGAATACGTAAGGGATAATCGGGAGAAACTGGATAATACTTCTTGGCATTTAGGACTTCCTGATAGTATCGTACAGGATATTAAACTTAGCATTGCCCATCCGGATAGACTACCCTATTTTCAGTTAACACCGTCCAGAAAGCCTACCTTACAAACCAAAATTCAACAGCTTTTGGATGCCGGTGTTGTGCTCCTTGTGGGTACGGACAGTGGTATACCTATGAAGTTTCATAGCCAATCGACATGGAATGAGTTGGATGTTTGGGTAAATGAATTTGATATTGATCCTATGTATGCCATACGGGCAGCTACGTATTGGCCTGCCTTATGGACCGGTGTTGCTGACGAAGTTGGTACGGTTACGCCTGGGAAATACGCCGATATTATTGCGGTCAAAGGTGATGTACTCAGATATATTAGTCTGCTACAGGATGTTGACATGGTCATCAAGCATGGCAAACGTTACAAATAAGTGGCTTTGATTCAAGAGCGTCCAGAAACTATTCTAGAGGAAAAACTGAATACCTATTCCCATGCCTTGGGGGTGCTGTTGGCCATTTTGGGAGCATGGTATTTCATAGGTTCCCCTTGGATGGATAATCATAAATTACCAATCCTAATCTATAGCGCATCTTTACTATTACTTTTTGGAGCATCTACATGGTACCATGCATCATCTAAACCTAAGCACAAAAGACGATTACGGATACTGGATCATATCAGTATCTATTATCTTATTGCCGGGACCTATACTCCGGTTTGCCTTACGCTATTGCAAGAATCAAAAGGGATGGTATTACTCGTAACCGTTTGGGCAATCGCATTTTTTGGAACAGTCTTAAAACTTTTTTTTATAGGAAGATTTGAAGTCTTTTCCTTGGTCCTTTATGGGGTTATGGGATGGCTTATTGTTATAGATCTCCCTTTTATATGGGAAAACGCAACAAGACTACAACTGACATATTTAGCGTTTGGTGGCGCTTTTTATACCTTGGGAATTTTCTTTTATGCCGCTAAAAAGATACCGTTCCATCATTTTATCTGGCACCTATTTGTTTTGGGTGGAGCTATTAGCCATTGGAAAATGATTTTATATCTATTTGAAGGTAAGCTAGGAAATACAATATAAAGTTCAATTGCCGCACCACCCGACATCACTGCCAAAACTTTTTAAACCTTAGTATTCCATGATGATATTTAAAAACAGTGCTAAAGATTGATGGGGTTAACAAAATCCAAAATAACCTTATTAACCCCATTAACAATCTTAAGAATTAAGTTCTCAAGAACTATTGGTAATAAATAATAGTAAAGAAGTCGTTTTAATTGATTATCACAACGTTCTTGGTATTAAAATGTCCATTGTTTTCAATTCCTATTCTATAAACTCCAGCTGGTAAAGTTGAAAGGTCCAATACATAAGGAGCTGATGACCTTATCTCAAAGCTTTCCCGATGCACCTGTTGCCCGCTAGAACTAAATACGGTTAGACCAACGATACTGCCAAATTCATAATTACCCAAGTCAATTTTAAGTATACCTGTAGAAGGATTAGGGTATATTTTGGTATCATCAACTGGGTTGTGATTTCTAGCCCTACTAGAAAGGGTGACAGCATTAGAATTGGACTGCACTACTATTGCAGAGGAGAACACATCGTTGTTCGGCCCTGGGAAGAAACAGTCTTCATCTTGGGTCAATGTTATGGAGGGTCCGCTAAAATTCTCATCTTGGAACAGCTGTACGGTGAACCCTGCCGGTACCCTTATGGAAGACAAGGAATTATCCGGTAGTCCCAGTGTCACGGCATTGGGGTATCGCCCTACGGGCAAGGTGCTGGAAATACCCCCATACCTACAATGTTGGAATACTTGGGGTTGGTCAGTCGATGTCGTCAGTTCACCAAATACCTGGACCTCCGCAAGGCTCAGGAAGCTAGGGTTTGGTTGGAACACCATGATGTACCTTGCTTGGAACGCCAAGTTTTCAAAACTTCCTATCGGTTCGGAGTTCAGGGTACCGATCCTTGTATAGTCACTGGGGTCGGTGCTGTCCAAATTGCCTGCGTAAACTATGGCCCCATTCAATCGTTCGGGACAGCATTCCGTCCTGTTGAATACGTTGATCAAATCGATATCGTAGGTGCCCTCTAGGTCAACCCTCCACCAAGCATTGGCCTCGCCTTGCGTATGGGTTACCGACCCGTTGCTGTATCTACCATCAATATTACCATCCACGGCCCTTTGTGGAACGCCACCGAAGTCAACGGAAGACTGTGACGCCGTTTTGTTGAGTGCAACGTTCGGGAATATGGAGGTAGGCATTTCTACATCTGAGGTCACTATTGCAGAGGAGAACACATCGTTGTTCGGCCCTGGGAAGAAACAGTCTTCATCTTGGGTCAATGTTATGGAAGGTCCGCTAAAATTCTCATCTTGGAAGAGTTGAATCCTTAATCCTTCGGGCACTCTTACGGAAGACAGGGTATTGTCTTGTATGCCCAATGCCGAGGCATTAGGGTACCGCCCTATGGCCAGTGATGAAGAACTAGAAGCAAAACCACAAGCCTCATAAACGGTTACAACATTGGACGGTTGGTTGTTTAAGGAAGGACATACTCTAATATCATCCAGCAAATTGGAAGAGTCGATATCACCATCCGCAGCACTTAACGGGGCAATGGCAAACTGGATTTGAGTAACACCAGTAGGTACTTGATATTGTCCCCTGTGAACCACCCATGCAGTATTGGTAGTGGTTAAAGTTGCTATGACATCCACATTGCCTACAGGTCCGGCGGCTACGGTAATTTGATCGGTTCCATTTCGGCGTGCTCGGTGTGATAGCTCCCAATCCAATACCTGTCCTGGTATTACAGGAATAATTTGATTGTGTTGATTGCCGTCCATTTCAACAAAGACATCACCTTTTGGAGCGTTTACACCTAGAAAACCGCTTATACCAGGTTCAATTGTTCCGCCTTGCGAAAACCCACCTTGCTGCAGTGCAATACCACCTGTTGTAAACCAGCCCGGAAAATCAGTATCCGGATGGGCATCGATAAACGTTCCACCACCTTGTCCAATATCTTCAATTAATTCTCTGGTAGAACTATATGCAGGATTACTGGTTTCCTCAAAACTTCCATTCACCAGTATGCTGTTTTCTCCTGATTCACATTGACAAAGCTCAGTTGGTACTGTTTCAGGAGGAGTAAAGACATTTTGATTTATTGTAATATTGAACTGATAACTTCTGCTCAAGCTGTTTGCAACATTGGCCAAGACAGGAGTTTGCCCCAAGATAATGCCAGGTAAAATTTCACTATTTGTGGTAAAGGTTTGCCATGTGCTATCTTGGCCCGCTCCATTTAAAGAGGGGATTACACTTTGACCTGCATTGGAACCGGAACCATTGGGATTAGCATCGATAAAGCCAGGGGCAATCGTAACTCCGGGTTCTATAATTAAAATATCGTTGGAGAGATCGGAAAAATTAAAGCTATTTTGACCAACACTATACGATTGTGGTGGTCTAGTTTGTCCTATGGACAATACCGTAAACTGATTATTACTATCCATTCTTGCAATGAACGGGGTAACCGGGTTACCTTGGCGTCGCGCAAAGAAGTTAAACTCTTGGATACATATTTCTACGACTTCACTTGAAGTGTTTGTGTAACTGTCCGTACGGTTGATATTTACATGGGGACTGTGGGCGTCGATAAAATTCCCATCAACCAGATCGGTATTACCCAATATTACCTCATTGGAATTGATATCGCAATCCCCCAAGCTATTGATATAGTTTTCGATAAGCTGTACCGCTTCGTGATCTATTCTTCCCTTCGCCAATGGAGGCATGGTAATAGTCGGGTTTATAGTATTTACTCTTTGAAATAAAATGGAATTTTCCAAATCCTGAGGGGCTATTACTGATGGGGTCTCAGCTCCCAAACTTTCGATGATTTCCCCATGAATCAAATTTTGTTGACTTATTGGGGTACTAAGACGCAAATCAAAACTCCCTCTCGTATTGCCGGGTAAATGACAATGGGCACAATTGGAATCAAAATAGGACCGGACCCTAATTTCCAGATTTTCATTATGATTATCAATGGGTACGGAAGTAAGAACATTTTGGATATCTACATCAGGTATAAGTGCAACATGTGCCAAAGTCTGCAGTTGGTTCGCTGTGCGACCTGTACTTGGATAAAAAATGTCACGGTTCAATTGACTTGTTTTGAACCCTAGTACAGAACCGGCATTATCGTTGTGACAGGTAACACATTGGGTAGATGAAGGGTATTCATAAGTAAAAGTCTCCCCTTCTATAACAAGTTCCTCCGTAGCACCAGACAATAACAAATCTGCTTCTAGACCGTTGGGCCGCCATCTGTAGGTACTACCAAACCATTGGCCATTGCTTCCATGTATCCATAAACGGGTTTCTAGTTTCCTTCCTTCCGGTGTTTCAAAATGTTTGATAAAAACCGTTCCTTGGGGCATTTGCCAAGGACCGGTTTCACTATAGGTTATCATTTCTGTATTACTATCAATACTACCGTCATTAGGGATTGACACCCATCTTTTTTTAACGGTTCCCGCGGACCATAAAGGGGTGTTTACGTCGTAAGGGATAATACCGGGTGCAGTAGTAAGGTCTTGCATGTTGGTAAATATTCCCGTCTGGGATAATGCACTGGGTAACTGTTCATCAATGGTGTTCCCCGGGGTTAGCTTAAAAATGGTGCCGCCTCCTGGTGTTCCCCTTGAAAGTTTAAGCACGTATAGTTCATTACTGTGGTCCTTTCCTATAGAGGATATACCAGAAAAGCCTCCACCTCCTACATTGCCTATGGAAGTTAAATTTGAAACTCGATTACCTCCTTCATGTGTTAAATGGTATACTTCACCTATGCCATTGTCCCCAAAAATATATTTACCAAACAATTGTGGAAACCTACTTCCGCGGTAAATATAGCCCCCTATAATAGCTCTTCCTTGAGGCCTGGTCAATTCCATTGCAGGTGGCCGATCTTCGCCTATAAAGGGTTCCGGACGTGGTCTAAATCCGTCTTGGTTACCTTCCTTATAATTCCACTGATAATTAAGCCCAGGTCTATCCATAATATTAACTTCCTCCCTTTGACTTCCGCCCACGTCGCCAATCCAAAAATTACCGGAAGGGGCATCATAAGTCATTCTAAAAGGTTGTCGAAGCCCAATGGCGTAAAATTCCTCCAAAACACCTCCCGTTTCATCAATCCACGGGTTATCATTAGGTATAAAATATCCTTGGGTAAAGGATTGCTGAACATCACTTGGTACGTTTGCGTTGTTGGGTTGTCTTCTTATGGGGTGGCTGATATTGCCTCCACGCCGGTCAACGTCAATTCGCCAAACCCCGGACCTAAAACGATCATCAATACGTTGGGTATGTCGGGTCGCCGCACCATTTTGGCTGCCTTCATCACCAACAGAAACATAAAGAAAACCATCTGCACCGAATGCCAACCCACTACCATCATGTCCTCTAGAGGTGTCATATTGATTGATCATTATGAGTTCGCTATCGGGATCAAAGGAATTTCCTGTCCATGTAAATCTACTTAAGCGATCGTAGTAAGGACCTCTACTATCCAAATCGTTGTTATCGGAAACATGCTGTAAATAGTATACATAGATGTAGTCATTACCGTTGCCTTGACCAAACTCTGGATGAAAAACCGCATTTTGAAAACCTCCATGTTTGGTCCCCGGTGAAGTCCAATCATAATACCAACAACGATCACGAATGTCCATTACCATGACCCTATCCGTGGCATTGTCGTTTTGGCTTACTGTGAAAAAACGCCCGTCCATTTCGACAATCAATAAGCGATTTGTACCGGGGAAGGGAAGTAAAGCCTGTGGCGATTCCCAATCAAGTCCCGTAAGGACAGGGGTGAGCTGTATATCCGTCTGTGGTGCAGAGCTTGGCAAATTTCCATTGACAAAGGCATCAATAGGCTCTAAATTATCCAGACCCGAAGGCATAAAGACAATTAAATTGAAGCTTAAAAATAGCAGGGAACAGCCTACTATGACGTACAGTTTTTTTCGAATTAATTTTTTTTTCATGTGGTAGTGTTTATAATTTTTTTTTAATGATATGCTACTTGAACGTAACATACTCATAAACACCATAGTCATTTTTAGATTTATAGTTCCAACGGTTAGTTTGGGGAATTGCGAATATAATAAGTA
>CALGQU010000210.1 GCA_937959125.1 uncultured Croceitalea sp. | reverse complement strand
CCTATTTTGGTCTCCATGGTTTTTTCTAAAATCCGCAGGGGTTTGCAAGGTATTGTTTTTAAATACACGGTTGAAATAGGCCGGGTCCTTATAGCCCATGTCATAAGCAATCTCCTGTATGGTTTTGTCCGTAAACGCAATTTCCTTTTTACTTTCCAAAAGCCGTTTATTGGCAAGCAGCGATTTAACGGTAATCCCTATTTTGTCCTTTACCAAAGCTTGCGCTTCATGGCCTTTTTCGGCAATTAAGGCAGAAAGTTCATAATTGGTCAAATGATTATGGTATTCCAAATCTATGATTTCCTTAATGTCGAATATGATCTGGTACTCACTTTTGTTTGCTTTAAAGGGGTTTTGCCAATACCATTGTTTTGATGAAATGTCGATGATATCCCCCATGTTTTCCGAAAAAACGGTGTTGGAAAGAAATTTTTGACAATCACTACATTCCGTGAAGTTGATATACCCTAAAGAAATCAAATGTTTAAAAAGTACCCGTACCTCTTTGTCCTGGAATATTTCTTTATTTGGGAATTCAATTTTTCGAACCGTAAAATCATCCGAAAGAAATTTGATAAACTGCCCTTTTTCTAAATAAATCGCTTTCCCTCTCCAATCGTTGTAATTCTTAAAATCGACTTGAATGTTTCCTGAGCCGCTTAAAATATGAAACAGGGTATATTGATTGACAAAATACACCTTATTGATTTCCGGACGAAACTTTTTTACCATGTTATCGTATGACTAGCAACAATATACGTTAAAAAGGCAATAGCATCACAACTTATTTTTCCCTGCTACCACTATAACAAATTCCCCTTTTGGTCGGTGTTCGTTGAAATGGGCCGTAACCTCATCCAAGCTTCCCCTTACGGTTTCTTCGTACATTTTAGTAAGCTCCCTAGACACCGATACCTGTCTATCCCCTCCAAAATATTCGATAAATTGGGTCAGTGTTTTTAATAGTTTATGTGGGGATTCATAAAATACCATGGTCCTCTTTTCTTGGGCTAAAAATTCCAATCGGGTCTGTCTTCCTTTTTTAACCGGAAGAAATCCTTCAAAAACAAACCTATCGTTGGGCAATCCACTATTGACCAAGGCAGGCACAAAAGCCGTGGCTCCCGGTAGGCATTCCACGTCAATGGCGTTTTCCACCGCCGCACGGGTCAACAAAAAGCCTGGGTCAGAAATGGCCGGCGTGCCAGCATCGGAAATGAGGGCTATGTTGGTCCCTCCTTTTAATTTTGCAATTAGGTTTTCTATGGTCCGATGCTCATTGTGCATATGGTGGCTTTGCATAGGGGTGGCAATCTCAAAATGGCTCAAGAGTTTCTTGCTGGTACGCGTATCTTCGGCCAAAATAAGGTCAACTTCCTTTAAAATCGTTACCGCACGAAAAGTCATATCCTCCAGATTACCGATTGGTGTAGGCACCAAATACAATTTTCCCATCACAAAAAATTTACGGCCTTACCGTTTTTCCCAAAAAGTAGGACACCATAAGGGCAAAAAAAGCGATGATGGAAAATAGCTCTCCGCCATCTTTGGCCACCATATGGGCAGTAAACGCCAAGGTTACATCAAAGAAAAAGCCGGCATAGGCCCATTCTTTTAGCCACTTGGAAAAGTTGCCCCATATGGCAATCAAGCCCAAAATCTTGGCTGTTGCCAATGGGTATACCAAATACCCCGGATAATTTACACTTTCAAAATACCCGGCAATAGCCTCGGGGTTGCGCAAATACATTTGTACGGAGAATATCATTATTCCCGTTAAAACCGCGGTTGCCAAGTAATACGCTATCTTTTTTATATTCATAGAACTATGCTTAAGCCTTAAAGATAGTATTTACCACAGCGTACAAACAAAAAACCCAACAGCATTGTTGGGTTTTATCTTTATTTGTGTTTGGTAATTACGCAAATTTTCTTGTGATTAAATCCAAAAAACGGTTCTCGTACTCCTCTTTTCCTGTCCAATTATCGTATTCCGGTTTTACCATATTATTGATGAACGCCAAAGAGCGTTCCTCTGTTTCAATAGTGTTCAACTGGGACAAGACCCTAGTATAGTCTTCCGTACTATCTGCGAACAAATGCTTTACAAAGGCCAATTTATCGTTCAATCCTATTTGTAACTCCTTATTGAGCCTATCGTTCAACGACTTCGGTTTGGCTACCGTATTATCTGGGGTAGGCTCTGGGGAAAGGATGTCCTTATCATTTTTTATGGACATGGGTTTTGCCATAAAGTCACCAAAAATATATTCAATGGCTTCTGTTGGCATTTCAGAAACCATTCCTTTGATCGTATCCATTCCTGGGGTAATGATATCTTCCTCATGCGGGTTGTTCTCCGGCACCTTTCTGTTTTCACTCATTACCGCACTTGCCATTTTCTCAAAACGAGCCGCTATTACATTTTTGGAAACGTCCACCTCAACATCGCTCAACTTTTCGTCAATGAACTTTAATACGGCAAGCTTTTCATAAAGTGCCCTGGCCGTCTCATAGAGTTCCGTCAATTCCTTGTCTTCCCTAGAGGTAATAATATCCGTAGAAAGTTTGACCAATTCTTCACGTAACTTTCTTTTCATCTTTGTACTTGTTTAATTACTGGAAACCTATTTGCCTATTTTTTGCTCCGTAGCTTCCAAAATCATTCTTAAATATAACGCCAAATCCGTATCCTTTTTAAGAACAAAAGGTTAAATATTCCAGAGTATTGTAGAAGCATTCTAAACAAAGTAGTATTTGATTTGCCTCACCCTCTCTATAAGCCAACCCTTAAATTTTTAGCTACCGTTCTTGGCGTATTTACGTCTCAATTATTGCGTAATTTTGATATTTCTATAAATAAGAACGATAATCCTTTTATTTTCGTTTAAAAGTACGATATGTTTCTTGAAAACACGGTAAACCACAAAGAACAGTTTGGATGGATAGAGGTCATCTGCGGTTCCATGTTTTCAGGAAAGACCGAAGAGTTGATCAGAAGGCTCAAACGTGCAAAAATAGCCCAGCAAAAAGTAGAAATCTTTAAGCCGCAGGTCGATACCCGCTATAACGAAGAAATGGTGGTGTCCCATGATGCCAATGAGATACGGTCGACCCCTGTGCCCGCTGCAGCCAACATTCGTCTGCTGGCCGATGGTTGTGATGTTGTAGGGATCGACGAGGCCCAATTTTTTGATGATGAAATCGTGACCGTATGCAACGACCTGGCCAATAAGGGGGTACGCGTTGTTGTAGCGGGTTTGGATATGGATTTTAAAGGGAACCCTTTTGGCCCCATGCCCGCTTTAATGGCGACAGCGGAATATGTGACCAAAGTACACGCCATATGCACCAGAACGGGGAACTTGGCCAATTACAGTTTTAGAAAATCCAACAACGATAAATTGGTGCTCTTAGGGGAGACCGATGCTTACGAACCTTTGAGTAGGGCTGCATTCTACAAAGCCATGCTACGGGAAAAAGTAAGTCAAATGGATGTAGATGTAGAAGAGGTGGAGGCCAAAAAGAATACCGCCAATGGATAAGGTAGGCGAAACTACATTGGAAATCAGCCTTTCGGCACTAAGCTATAATTACCGTTATTTAAAATCCACCTTAAGCACTGAGACTAAATTTTTAGCTGTAGTCAAGGCTTTTGCCTATGGTAGTGACATGGTTGCCGTGGCCACAAAACTGGAAGCCCTTGGCGTAGACTATTTTGCCGTTGCTTATGTAAAAGAAGGCATTTTACTTAGGAAAGCGGGTATTACCAGCCCCATCTTGGTACTCCATCCACAGGAAACCAATTTTGAGCAATTGATCGCCAGTTGTTTGGAACCTAGCTTGTATTCCCCTAGAATTTTAAAATCGTTCCTAGCAACTGCTAAAGCGCACAAGCAAACCAACTACCCCATACACTTAAAATTCAATACGGGCTTAAACCGACTTGGCTTTTGGGAAAATGATGTAGCGCATATTGTAAAGACACTCGGTACGGAAAAAGCATTGCGCATTACCTCTGTATTTTCACATTTGGCAGCCTCTGAAGATGTGCAGGAAAAAGCGTTTAGTCTGGGACAGATCAAGACATTTACCGCCATCTGCGAAAGCCTAAAATCTGCATTGGGGTATATGCCCATACGGCACATGTTGAACACTTCCGGAATTATCAATTACCCCCAAGCCCAGTTTGATATGGTGCGGAGCGGTATTGGACTTTACGGTTTTGGCAACGACAAAGAGATAGATAGCAAACTCCGCCCGGTGGCCACTTTAAAAACCATTATCTCCCAACTCCATAAAATAGAACCCGGTGAAACCGTTGGTTATAACAGGGCGTATGCCGCCAATGGATATCGCACAACTGCCACCTTGCCCATTGGGCATGCAGATGGTATTGGCAGACAGTATGGCAATGGAAAAACAAAGGTGGTCATCCATGGACAACCGGCACCGATTATTGGCAATGTTTGTATGGATATGATTATGGTAGATGTTACCCATATCCCATGCAAAGAAGGGGATGAAGTCCTAGTATTTGGAGCAGGGCAGTCTGCCGAAACTTTTGCAGATAACGGTAACAGTATCTCCTATGAACTGCTGACAGCGATATCCCAACGGGTAAAACGCGTGATCCTAGAATAATTTTAACAGTTCTTTTGCATTTTTTTGTACATTGCAAGGACTATTAACCTTTTAAACTATAAATACAATGCTTAAGGAATTTAAGAATTTTATCATGACGGGCAACGTCATTGAATTCGCGGTTGCGGTCATTATGGCCGGCGCGGTTGGCCTTGTAGTCAACGGATTTGTTGCTGATATTGTAATGCCCGTTGTTGGTCATTTTGCAGGAGGAATTGACTTTGCACAAATGAAAGTTGTGCTTGATGAAGCCGTTGTAGCAGCAGATGGAGCGGTTACTTCTCCAGAAAACGCGATTCGATGGGGAGCATGGGTAAATACTATTGTTAACCTTTTGATTGTTGGTTTTGTAATGTTCTTGATCGTTAAGGCTTACAATAAAACAAAAGCTCCAGAACCAGAAGCGGCCCCTGCCGGTCCTTCTCAAGAAGAATTGCTTGCAGAGATTAGGGATTTATTGAAAAAATAATGGGTTTCCAGTAGTTTTCTGGAACTACCGCTACACTACTAATCCAACCCTAAACCGTCAATTTGATTACGCTGATCAAGTTGGCGGTTTTTTTGTTATTGACATTTACATTAGATCCTAAGGCTATGCGGAAATGGGAATATAACGATTTAAGGTACCTACCTTTAAAAAGGAAACGGATGAAAACAATTCAATTATTGTTATAAATATAACTTTTTGTTAATTATTTAATATGTCCTTGTTTTTAGATGGTGGATTCATCCTTGCTACTTACCTTTGCCTTCTCAAATTTAGTTTCATATGAAAGTAGCAGTTGTTGGTGCCACAGGAATGGTAGGCGAGGTAATGTTGAAAGTATTGGCGGAACGTAATTTCCCTATTACGGATTTGCTCTTGGTCGCTTCGGAACGCTCCGTAGGGAAGAAATTGGCTTATAAAGGGCAGGATTATACCATTATTGGTTTGCAAGACGCGGTTAACGCGCAACCGGATATTGCCATATTCTCCGCTGGCGGGGATACCTCCTTGGAGTGGGCCCCTAAGTTTGCTGAAGTGGGCACGACCGTGGTGGACAACTCCTCTGCTTGGCGCATGGATCCTACCAAAAAATTAGTGGTGCCAGAAATCAACGCACATGAATTGACCTCAGCGGATAAGATCATTGCCAATCCCAACTGTTCTACCATACAAATGGTGATGGCCTTAAATCCATTGCACAAAAAGTATCAAATGAAACGCGTTATCGTTTCTACCTACCAATCCGTTTCCGGTACCGGCGTAAAAGCGGTAAAACAATTGGAAAATGAAATGGCCGGGGTTCAAGGGGAAATGGCCTATCCCTATCCTATCAATAGAAACGCACTTCCCCATTGCGATGTTTTTCTAGAAAACGGTTACACCAAGGAAGAAATGAAACTGGCGCGCGAACCACAAAAAATCCTTGATGATCGCACCTTTTCCGTATCCGCTACGGCAGTTCGCATTCCAACCGCTGGCGGACACTCAGAATCCGTCAATATTGAGTTTCATAACGATTTTGATTTATCCGAAGTACGTCAACTGTTGAGCGATACCCCTGGTATTACCCTGCAGGACAATCCAGATACCAATACCTATCCCATGCCCATTTATGCGCATGACAAAGATGACGTTTTTGTAGGCCGTATCCGTCGAGATGAGACCCAAAGAAATTCGCTCAATATGTGGATCGTATCGGATAACCTTAGAAAAGGGGCCGCTACCAATGCCGTGCAGATAGCGGAATATTTGGTAGAAAATAAATTGGTATAATCAGACACTCCAACATACTAGCTAGTACCCTGTAGTAAATTCATGGGCCTATACGACCTTTGATCCGTTAAAAAACGTTAACAATTTTTTCTGTTACGGGAAAAACCTTGCTTTTATGCTACTTTAGTAGGGTTAAAATAATTTGCATGAAAAAGTTGACTTCCCTAGTTGCGTTAGTATTTTTAATTGGCACCCAAACCGTTATGGCCCAAAACAAAGTGATTAAAGATTTGATCAAAGTAAATTACCCTTATACCACTAAAATAGGCCAAACGGACACGTATTTTGGGACTACAGTAGAAGACCCCTACCGATGGTTGGAAGATGATAGGAGCCCAGATACGGAAAAATGGGTCAATAGACAGAACAACACCACCTTTGGCTATTTGGAGAACATCCCTTTTAGGGAAGCTTTAAAAAATAGATTGGAAGGCCTATGGAACTATGAAAAGCTAAGCTCCCCGTTTGCAGAAGGTGATTATACCTATTTCTATAAAAACAATGGATTACAAAACCAGTATGTGGTGTATCGTAAGACCAAAGATGGTAACGAAGAGGTCTTTTTAGATCCGAACACTTTTTCAGAAGATGGCACCACCTCTTTAATGGGTCTTAGTTTTACTAAAGACGGTTCCAAAGCAGCCTATCTGATTTCCGAGGGTGGTAGCGATTGGAGAAAAGCGATAGTCTTCCATACCAAGGACAAGGAAGTTATTGGGGATACCTTGGTGGATATTAAATTCAGTGGTATTTCTTGGAAAGGAAACGAGGGGTTTTTCTATTCCAGTTATGATAAGCCGGAGGGCAGTGAACTTTCCGCCAAAACGGACCAGCATAAATTATACTACCATAAATTGGGCACCCCTCAGTCCCAAGATCAGGTTATCTTTGGCGGCACGCCAGAAGAGAAACATAGGTATGTTGGCGGTACCGTATCCGAAGATGGAAACTATTTGTTCATTAGTGCTGCGGTATCCACATCCGGAAACAAACTGTTTTTAAAAGACTTGTCCAACCCTAATGGTGGTTTGGTTACCATTCTGGACCATACGGATTCAGATACCTATGTTATCGATAATGACGGTCCTACCTTGTACTTGGTAACTAACTTGGGTGCTCCCAACAAAAAAATAGTGGTTGCCAATGCCGCCAATCCTTCCCACGAAAACTGGAAGGACCTCATCCCAGAAACAAAAAACGTGCTCACGGCAGATACTGGCGGCGGCTACTTTTTTGCCGAATATATGGTGGATGCCATTTCCCAAGTCCTCCAATATGATTATGAAGGCAAATTGATTCGGGAAGTTTCGCTACCAGGTGTTGGCAATGCCAACGGATTTGGAGGGAAAAAAGAAGATGCTGAATTCTATTTTTCGTTCACCAATTACAATACCCCAAGCTCTTCGTATAAATACAATGTAAACACGGGGGAATACACCCAATATTGGAAACCGGAAATTGATTTTAACCCTGCCGATTACATTTCCGAACAAGTGTTTTTTGAGTCAAAGGACGGAACCAAAGTGCCCATGATCATTACCCATAAAAAAGGGGTTGCGCTCAACGGCAAAAACCCCACTATTCTCTATGGTTATGGCGGTTTCAATATCAGCCTTACGCCATCCTTTAGTATCGTAAACGCGGTTTGGATGGAGCAAGGGGGCATTTATGCCGTTCCCAATCTGCGCGGTGGTGGGGAATACGGCAAGGCTTGGCATGTGGCCGGGACAAAAATGCAAAAGCAGAATGTCTTTGATGATTTTATCGCGGCGGCGGAATACCTTATTGACAACAAATACACCTCAAAAGAATACTTGGCCATTAGGGGTGGTTCCAATGGAGGCTTATTGGTGGGGGCCACCATGACCCAAAGGCCCGATCTTATGCAAGTGGCCTTGCCAGCCGTTGGGGTTTTGGATATGTTGCGTTATCACACCTTTACTGCAGGGGCAGGATGGGCCTACGACTACGGTACGGCGGAAGACAGCAAAGAAATGTTCGATTATTTAAAAGGGTATTCGCCTGTCCATAATGTAAAGGAAAACGTAGAATATCCTGCTACTTTGATAACCACTGGGGATCATGACGACCGTGTAGTCCCGGCGCATAGTTTTAAATTCGCCGCCGAGCTTCAAGAAAAACAAAGCGGAAACAACCCTACCTTAATACGGATTGAGACCAATGCTGGCCATGGTGCCGGTACACCGGTAAGCAAGACCATTGAACAGTATGCCGATATTTTTGGGTTTACGCTCTTTAATATGGGCTTTCAACAATTGCCCAACCAAAAAATAATTACCGATGGAGGAGGGCAATAATTTCCCTTTTCATTAAAATACTATTGCAAAATCCGTTTCCTTTGGAAGCGGATTTTTAGTTAACGCCAAACTATGTTAAAGGTTGATTCCATTGTTTTTTCTTATGCCGATAAAAGTGTCCTAAAAGAGGTGTCCTTTGAATTGGAAAAAGGAAAGCATTTGGCCGTTATGGGGGAGAGCGGTTCTGGCAAAAGCACCCTGCTTAAAGCCATTTATGGGCTTCTCCACCTAAATTCAGGAGGGATTTCTTGGGGAAACCAGAACGTATTGGGCCCAAACTATAATCTAGTCCCAGGGGAAAAGTACATGAAGTACGTAGCCCAAGATTTTGATTTAATGCCTTTTACTACCGTGTCCGAAAATATTGCGGAACACCTATCCGCCTTTGAACAGGAAACCCATGAAGCCCGTATCTTGGAACTGCTACGAGTCATAGCAATGGAGGATTATGCAAAAACCAAGGTAAAATCGCTTAGTGGCGGGCAACAGCAACGAGTGGCCCTGGCAAGGGCATTAGCACAAGAACCGGAACTCCTTTTGTTGGATGAGCCTTTTAGCAGTATTGATCAATTCAAGAAAAATGAGTTGCGGTACAATCTCTTTCCCTACTTAAAAGAAAAAGGAATAACCGTCATAAACGCCACACATGACCCCAATGATGTGCTTGCTTTCGCAGATACGGTTTTGGTGCTCCAACAAGGCAAAACCCTAGCTTTAAAACCTACGGAGCAGCTCTACAGGAATCCAAAGAATACCTATGTCGCCTCTCTTTTTGATATCGTCAATAAGCTGCCATTACATCTATTTATGGAAAATGCTGCGAAAGATGAATTTATTTTGGCCTACCCACATGACATCCATATCGTAAAGGAGAACGGGTTTGAAGCCTATGCGATCAACACCCATTTTAAGGGCCATTATTATTTGGCCGAAGGGCTTACCGAAGACGGAACAACTGTTTTCTTTACTACGAAACAAGCGGTTAAAATCCACAAGAAAATCCTTTTAGGGGTTTCCCCTGTTCTACTCAAAACTAGAAAATCATCTTCCTAAGTGTATCTTTATCACCTAGAATCCCATTATTTTGGACAAAGAGGCCCTTTTAAAGGAATTGCAATTTAAGGCAGTGCGTAGCAGCGGTGCCGGAGGTCAACATGTTAATAAAGTATCCTCCAAGGTGGTCCTTATTTTTAACGTTTTACATTCTTCTGCACTTTCAGAGGCCCAAAAAAATAGGGTTTTACTTAAACTCCGCAATAGATTGACCAAGGATCAGCAGTTACTCTTGCATTGCGATGAAGGCAGAAGTCAGCACAAAAACAAAGCTTTGGTCATCAACCGTTTTTTTGAAGTATTAAAAAAGGCTTTACAGGTATCCAAAAAAAGAAAACCAACAAAGCCTTCCAAAGCGGTTAAAGAAAAACGCCTACAATCCAAAAAAAGAAACGCGGAAAAGAAAGCGAATCGGAACTTTAAGGCATAACCGGCATCCTTACTACGATTTATTCCATACTGGGCACTTCATAAAAGAACTGCGCCTTTTTTATTTTGCCGTTCTCTACTTGATATATGCACAATTCGTCAAAGGCCATTCTTCCTTGACCCTTAAAAGTGGCGTCCATGGACATGGGGAGTACAAAATGATTAGCGGCAACAACGGGTTCGCCAACGGATCCCCCGTGCATTTCCTCAATGCTTTCTTCCCATTGCAAATAGGCATTCCAAATATTCTCTTTCCCCGTGGTAATTTTCTCCCCGGGCATCCCGTCCATCTCTATGCTTACGGCATCCTCCGCATAAAGGTCATAAGCCGCTTTGTAGTTGTTTTCCTGGCAATACGTTACCAATTGGTTTGCTACTTCTTGTGTTGTCATGATTGCTGGTTTATTGATTACTATGAACTCATTTAGATTTTTTGGATTGAAGCGAAAATTAGATATTTTTTGCCCTGTTGAAGACTTTTTTAAGTTGCATAGCTGGGCTACGGAAAGAAAAAAAGGTGAAAACAGGGTTAAAAAGAACAATTTTTTAGCCAATTGAAAAAGTCTAAATAAGTTCTATGTTTAAAAATACTAAAGAAAAGCGATATTTCTTACAAGAAAAGGTTACCGTTTTAGTGGATTTCGGTAATGGTTTGGTGAAGTCCATTAAAAACGATGGCGTTTCCTTTTTCCTTGCCTAAAAGGAGTTTTGCTATTGGCGTGCTTGCCGAAATACAGAAGACCGCATTATTATCCAATTGATGCCTCCCTGCCGATATAGCGATATAGTAAATGTGCTTGTCCGTGACCACCAAGCTGCCCAAGGCTATCTTTACCGTGTTGCCTTCCTTGGGTACTTTTTGTAAGGTTTGCGCTAACTTTTCCGCTTCCAAAAGCTGCTTTCCCAACTTCTCCATTTCCAATTGCACCATGGCCCTTCCGGTTTCGTGCTTATCCCCCGCGCTACTCTTGGTCTCCATGCCCAAGCCAACCTTTAAATGGGTCATCTGCGCGCTTAAACGCGCTGCCCGTTCTTCAATATATGCTTCACAAAATTGATAGGCACTCTCCTTTAAAAAAATCATGGGAAACTAAGGGTAAAAGTGGTTTCAACATTGGGTTTTGAATACAACTTTAAGCTACCTCCGTGCAGCTGCACAATTTGTCTGGACAAGCTTAACCCTATTCCCGTCCCTTTTTCTTTGGTAGTAAAGAAAGGCACAAAAATCTCATCGAGCATCCCTTCTGGGATCCCGGGTCCGTTATCTGTTATCTTAATATACTTTTTATGGGTTTTGTCCACCCCGGCCGTAACCTTTATTTCCCCTTCCAGCTCCCCTTCTAAAGAATGTACGGCGTTTTTCACCAAATTGATAAGTACCTGGGTCAATTGTTTTTCGTCTATAAAAAACTGTAGGTCCTGGGGTTCGTAGTCCCAACGTATCGTTGTGCTGTCTTGTGCATCACGTTGCATTAAAACTTGGACTTTGTCAAACAACTTTTGGGCGGGTACCAATTTACGGTCTGGCTTTGGCACATTTAAAAAGCTACGATAGGACTGCACAAAATCCATCAAATCATTCCCCTGGCTTTTAATTACTTCCAACCCTTTTGCCGCACTGGCAATCTTGTCCTTGTCCAAGGTCTCAACTACAGTTCCGGCAGGGGTGTGGTAATACTTTAATATAGTTTCTGAAATGGAGGTTATTGGGGTTATGGAATTCATAATTTCATGGGTAAGTACCCGTATCAACCTAATCCAAGAGTCCGTTTCCTTTTCGTCAAGTTCTTCATTAATATCTTGCACCACCACCAATAATAATGGATTTTCGTCCAAGACCACTTCGGTGGATTTTAATGCCAGATGGATTTGCTCACGCTCATTGGTAAACTGAAAAAGCTTGCGTTCAAACGGTTTAAAGGAGGTCAATACATCGTATAAACCGCTATCTATTTGTCCTATTTGTTTGATGTGGTTTAACGGACTATGGTTCAAGAGCCGTTCCAAGGTAGGATTGGAGAAAAGGATATGCCCACGTTCATTAAAGGTCATGATGCCAATATTGGCCTGTTTCAATATTTCTTGATAGTACTGCTCCCGCATTTGCAATTGCAAGTGGACTTCTTGGATAAGCCCATTTACCCTATTTAAACTTTGGTTGAGTTCTTTAAAAGAGCTGATGGCCACCTTTTCTGGAAAGCGAAGCGTGAAATCCTCGTTCTTTATCGCATCAAAAAAATAGGCTATTTTTCTATTGGTCCTATTGATAAACCGTATTAGGGAATACACTTGGACAATAAGGGCAATCCCCATAAGGAAAAGAAGAATGTACCATGCATTGGATACTGAAAAAGCCAATATAATGGCGGTAGCGGTCATAAAAAGCACCCGTATGACCAATTGAATATAAAAGTTTCTACTTGCCATTATTTTTAAGTTTCTTTAGTTTGTTGTATAGGGTCTGCCTGGAAACTCCCAGTTGCTCCGCTGCGGCGCTATAGTTCCCATCATGCAAGTCCAAAGCCCTATTGATCATATGGAGTTCCATTTCATCCAAAGTGGTCACCGCTACCTCCATGGTTTGTGATGGTTTGGAATGCAATAGAAAATCCGTGGGCTTTAAAACGTTCCCTTCAGATAGGATGACCGCCCTTTCCATGGTATGCTGAAGTTCCCGTATGTTCCCCGGCCATTGATATTCCATGAGTTTATCTTGTGCGGTATTGTTGATTTTAAGCTGGGGTTTGTCATATTTATTGCCAAATTGCTTCAAGAAAAAATCTGCCAAAACCAAAATGTCACCCTCCCTTTCCCTTAAGGGCGGGACCTCTACATGTATGGTATTGATGCGGTACAACAAATCTTCCCTAAACAGCCCTTGGTCTACCATTTGTTCCAGATGACAATTGGTAGCACAAATTAATCTAATATCTACCGCTATAGGTTTATTGGAACCTACCCTTACTACGGATTTGTTCTGTATGGCAGAGAGCAGTTTGGCCTGTGTCTGTAGGGAGAGGTTGCCCATTTCATCCAAAAAGAGGGTTCCTTGGTGTGCCGCTTCAAACTTTCCGGCGCGGTCTTCCTTGGCATCGGTAAAGGCCCCTTTACTATGTCCAAAAAGTTCGCTTTCAAAAAGGCTGTCAGAAATGGATCCCATATCCACATTGATAAAAACCTCCTCTTTTCTGCTGGACAATCTGTGTAGTTCCCGTGCGATCAATTCTTTTCCCGTACCATTTTCTCCCGTAATCAATACGTTCACATCGGTTTTGGCTACTTTACGGACCAGGTTCAAAACCGCCGTTAAGGCCTTGGAGTTTCCAATAATGGAACTTTTATCTGCATTAATAAGTTGCTTTAATCCTTTTTCCTTGGTCTTAAGCTGATGGATTTCTTCTTTTGACTTTCTTAGTTCGTACGCCGATCTTACTGTCGCCAACAAACGCTCATTGTTCCATGGTTTTAAAATAAAGTCCGATGCGCCCTGCTTTAGTGCCGTTACCGCTAAATCCACGGCTCCATAGGCCGTCATCATAATAATGGAGGTGTCCGGCGATTTTTTCTTGATTTCGTTTAACCAAAATAAGCCTTCGTTCCCCGTATTGACACCGGCAGAAAAATTCATGTCCAACAGGACAATATCTATTTCGTTCAGCTTTGGAAATGATGAAATCTGGTTGGGGTTAAAAAGTGTCTGTACGCTGCTATATTCAAACTGCAATAAAATCTCCAAAGCGCTCAACACACTCTTGTTATCATCGATTACTAAAATTTTTGCTTGGGTCATATCCTCTCTTTACGTCCTTTTAATACTATGGTATGTTGTCGTCTTTGCAACAAAAGCGATACCATTTTATCCGTTCCTTTGCCCTGTAATACGGTAAATTCCTCAAAGGCCCTTGTACTTATGGATTTCCGGCTTCATCTATTTTTTTTCAAAGTACAAAATCGATTTTTGAAGCTATAGGCAATGTCCAATTATTTTACAGTTTTTGTCTAAAATTTTTACACTCAGATTTTTATCTTGTTCATTAAAATTATCTAACATACTGATTTTATGGTGTTTAGTATTGTGGCACGGCAATAGCTTATAGTTTGGCATAGTAAAAAGAAGATGCGTTTAAAAAATATAATTTTAGTATTGTTTTGTTTGGCTGGCCTAGAGCTTGTGGCACAAAAGGTTTGGAATTTGGAAGCCTGCGTTGCACATGCCTTGGAGCACAACCTACAACTGAACGATTTTGAATTCACGGAAGCTTCCAATAGGGAAACCTACAGGCAGTCCGTTCGTAATTTACTGCCCAACATCAATGGGTTTGCAGACTACAATATCCGTTTTGGACGGCAGATCAACCCAGATGACAACAGTATCGTAAACACCGATATTTTCTCCAATAACTACGCCGTTAGTGCATCTTTTGATCTTTTTCAAGGTTTTCAAAAAATCAATGGCATCAAAGCGTCCAAATTTTTGTACAAAGCCACCAAAGAGGAAAGTTTACAACAAAAATATTTGCTGGCTTTTAGTGTAATGCGCGCTTTTTATGACATTCAGTTTATTGAGGGGCTCATTTCGATCTCCAAAGAGCAGGTACAAATTTCGCAAACCAACTATGAATTGGTCCAAAAGCAAATTGAAGTAGGTTTAATGGCGGGGGCCGACCTTTATGAAGCAGAATCCTTATTGCTGGCAGACGAGTTGGTCTTGACCCAAAACGAAAACAGGTTGGCAGCGGCAAAACTTGCCCTGCTCCAAGCCATGAACCTCCAAGGGGAGACCGATATCCAAATACAACCAGAGCTGGATAAAATGGAAGGTAGCGACCCAAATAAGATAACCTCTGATTCCATTTTTGGAACCGCCTTAAATTTTATTCCGCTGATCAAAGCTTCGGAATTACGTGTAAAAGCAGCCAAAAAACAGCTGGCCGTAGCCCGTGGTGGCCTATACCCTTCCTTATCTTTACAAGGGGGGTACGCCACCGGCTTTTTTGAAACCATTACGGACTCCCTTGGGGTCACCATTCCTTTTAGAACACAGTTTAGGGACAATACCAACGAGTTTATTGGGGTCTCCTTAAATGTGCCTATTAGTAATGCATGGTCTGGAAGGTCTAGAATAAAGCAACAAAAGATTGAACTGGCCCGGGCCAAGAACAACGTCAAAATCCAAGAGCAGGAACTCTACCAGCTTATACAGCAATTGGTACAGGAGTACAATGCATTAAGCACAGAGGTGTTGCAAACGGAAAAACGGGGCAAAGCCCAAGAGTTAGCGTTCTCCATAGCGCAAAAACGCTATGAGAAAGGTTTGGTAAACGCCATTGAGCTGGGGAGGGCAAAGACCCTGTTCGCCACGGCGCAAAACGAACATTTACAAGTGAGACTGCGGTTAAAAGTGAACAAAAGTACCTTGGACTTTTACAATAATTTACCCGTATTCAACATCAACCCATAAAATAATTGTCTAAAAAAGATACGTCACCACTATGGATATTAAAATAGAAAAGAAAAAAGGACTACGCCCCAAGCACTACGGATATATTGCCCTGGGCCTCCTATTGCTGTTCGTTGCATGGAAGTTTGTTTTTTCCGGCTCCGTATCCACCTTCAGGACAGAAAAAGACCGCCTTTCCAT
This sequence comes from uncultured Croceitalea sp., assembly GCA_937959125.1. GTDB lineage: Bacteria > Bacteroidota > Bacteroidia > Flavobacteriales > Flavobacteriaceae > Croceitalea. The sequence continues at coordinate 11,192 of CALGQU010000210.1, read as the reverse complement.
TGCCCAAGTAAACGCAGGGAAGTTTGATGACTACATCACCATAAACGGTAATGTTGCGCCAATAGCTACCATTTATATGGATGCTTACGAAGGCGGTCGTGTCTCTGAAAAATTGATAGAAGAGGGGTCTATGGTCAAAAAAGGGGACATCATCCTTAAACTGGAAAACATGAACCTTTATGAGCAAATATTGGCCAGTGAGAGCAACTTGGCCCTTAAGCAGAATGACTTGCGCTCTACACGGCTAACCTTTGATGCCAGACAGGTAGAAGGAAGACGGTCTCTTGCCACCGCCAGCACGGATCTACAGCGTTTAAAGCGAAACTTTGAACAGAATGAGGCATTGTACCAAGACGAATTGATTTCTAGGGAGGTCTACCTTACCTCCAAAGAAAACTACGAATTGGCACAGCAACAGCACGATATCATCAAAGTGCAAACGGAACAGGATGACGCGTTACGCAAAACCTCACTTTCAGGTTTGGATACCGACCTCAACCGCATGCAGCAAACCCTTTCCATGGTGTATGAGCGTTTGGACCATTTGAACGTTAGGGCCCCGGCAGATGGACAACTTGGCTTTTTAGATGCGGAAATTGGACAAAACATAGCCCAAGGGCAGCGAATTGGGCAGGTCAACGTACTCACTAACTTTAAGATCGAAGCTAATATTGACGAACATTATATTGACCGGGTAAAGCGCGATTTATCTGCCACTTTGGAACGTAACGACACTGAATTTCCGTTGCGCTTGCGCAAAGTATATCCGGAAGTCCGTAACGGTAGGTTCAAAGTAGATTTGGTCTTTACCAAAGAAAAGCCGGAGACCATTAGGGCAGGACAGAGCTATAATATAAAGTTACAATTGGGGGCCTCCAACGATGCCTTGCTTTTGCCTAAAGGTGGGTTCTTCCAAAGTACGGGTGGGCAATGGGTTTTTGTGGTCAATCCGGATGGGGACGAGGCCATCAAAAGAAACATTAGGATAGGAAAACAAAACTCTAGGTATTATGAAGTTTTGGAAGGTTTGGAACCGGGCGATCAGGTCATTACAAGCAATTACGATTCCTTTGGGGAAGCCGAACGCATCGTATTGAAATAAGGGAAATTAATCAGTTAAAAATAAAAAGCAAATAGAAACCAGTCATGATAACAATCAAAGATTTAAAGAAAAGTTTTAGAACGGAAGAGGTAGAGACCTTGGCCTTAAACGGTGTTAACCTTCATGTAGAAGAGGGTGAATTTGTTGCCATTATGGGGCCGTCCGGTTGTGGAAAATCTACATTACTGAACATTGTTGGTATGTTGGACAACCCCACGGAAGGGGGCTACAATTTTGCCGGGAATGAGGTGGCGGGCTTGAAAGAGAGTCAACGTACCCAACTGCGAAAAGGGAATTTAGGGTTCGTTTTCCAGAGTTTTAACCTCATTGATGAGCTTACCGTTTACGAAAATGTGGAACTACCCTTGATTTACTTAAAAATGGGAAAAAGCGAACGCAAACAAAAAGTAATGGAAGTTCTGGAACGTATGAAAATTGCCCATAGGGAAAAGCATTTTCCGCAGCAACTTTCTGGGGGGCAACAGCAACGTGTGGCCATCTCCAGGGCGGTAGTGACCAACCCAAAATTGATTTTGGCGGATGAGCCTACGGGAAACCTGGATTCCAAAAACGGGATAGAGGTCATGAATCTTTTGACGGAGCTCAACCAAGAAGGCACCACCATTGTCATGGTTACCCACTCGGACCGGGATTCGCATTATGCACATAGGGTTATTAATCTGTTTGACGGCCAAATTGTAACGGAAAGCAAGAATAGGGAAATAGGGGCCATGGTCTAGAAAAGGAGTTTATTCATCAACAAGCCCTGAGCGAGTTTATACTAAGCGTAAACAAAGTAAAGGGTCAATCAAAACAAATCATCATCAAAAGACAAATCGTTATGAAATCATCAACCAAAAACCATAGTGCGAAACTGTTCATCAGCTGTTTCGCACTATTTTCCAGCATCGCGCTGGCCCAAGTAAAAAATGTTAGCGTAGAAGACTTTGACAAGGTTATCGTTAGCCCCCATATTTCAGTGACTTTTGTAGAAGGTGCCAGCAATGAGGTTGACATACATAGCAGTACGGAACCCATAGAAAAATTGAATGTGGAAGTGGTGGGGAATACCCTCCGTCTTTATCTGGACGGGGCCAAGACTTACACGGACACTAAAAAAGAAAAAGGGGACAACTACAGTTACAACAAGCCTATTTACAAAGGCACCGTAATTACTGCAACGGTAACCTATACCCAGCTGGAAGAACTTTCCTTACGGGGTGAAGAAAAATTTGTTTGCAAAAGCCCTTTGGAGCAAGATAAGTTTCGCTTAAAAATATTTGGCGAGTCACAAGTGTATTTTAAGGAAGTTGCCCTGCAAAGCTTGATGACCACCATTTATGGGGAAAGCTTCTTGGAACTACAAGGAGGAACGATTGCCAAGCAAAAAATAACGGCGTATGGGGAAACCAAGGTAAATACCTTGGATGTCCTTACCAAAGAAATGAAGATTACGGCCTATGGCGAAGGAAGTTATAGGATAGCCGTTTCAGATAGGTTAAAGGTTACGGCCTATGGAGAGGCCACCATTGCCTATTCTGGGTCTCCGGAGGTGGATAAGGGTATCATTATAGGAGAAGCTACCATTCAAAAAATAGACTAGGCCATGTTCAAAAACCATTTAAAAATCGCTTGGAGAAACCTTTTGAAAAACAAAGGGTTCACCTTTATCAACATTTTGGGGTTGAGTATAGGGGTTGCCGCCTGTATTTTAATTGCCATTTACATCCTTCACGAGAGTACCTATGACAAAGCCGTAGCGGATTCTGGACAGATTTATAGGATGATCAACAGGGATTCCAGGGATGGTAAAATTAATGATGCCATCCATTTTTCAGCCAATACCGCTCCTACCGTTAGGCAAGACTTTCCAGAAGTGTTGCTTGCCGGGCGGCTAAATGCCAACGACTTGTTTTATGGTGCCGGGAGCAATGAGATACGTATCGATGGGGAACAGATGCAACACCATGAAGAAGGTTTTACCTATGCGGACCAATCCATTATAGACATTATGGATATTGCCATGGTACACGGGGATGCCGCAACCGCCCTTGACGAACCTTTTACCGTGGTCATTTCCAACAAAATTGCTAAAAAGCACTTTGGGGAAGCAAACCCCGTAGGCAAATCCATGTACCTAAACGGGAATAATGACCAACCTTATCGCATTAATGGGGTCATGGAAGATTTTGCCAGCAACTCCCATATGGATTATGACTTTTTATTGACCTTAAAAGGTATGGAATTTGGCGAAGGGGAGCAGACCCGGTGGGAGCAAAGTAACTACTTTACCTATATAAAACTAGCACCCGGAACGGATGCCGTGGCTTTTCAAGAAAAAATGTCCAATAGGCTTATCCATGACTACTTGCTACCCGCTTTTAATGCAAGTGGCTACGTGATTCCGGAAAATCCAGATGATTTTTTTAGCATCCGTTTACAACCATTGACCAAAATTAACCTGCATTCCAGCACCGTAGGTTTTGAAGCGAGTACCAGAAATGATATTAAGGTCATTTGGATGTTTGGTATTGTAGCACTGTTTATTTTGATCATTGCCAGCATCAATTTTATAAATCTCTCGACTGCAAAATCGGCAAACAGGGCCAAGGAAGTTGGCATAAAAAAGGTAGTGGGTTCCTCAAAATCTTCCCTCATCAATCAGTTTCTTACGGAATCCGTTCTCATTACCTTGATAGCATTTGGGGTTGGGATCGCCCTTTCGTTCTTGGCACTGCCGTTGTTCCAAGAAATGTCCGGTAAAATGGTTTCCATCCCATGGTCAAATCCGTTGTTCTTTCCCATTTTACTTATAGCGGCCTTATTCGTTGGAACTATTGCAGGCCTATACCCTTCCTTCTACCTCTCAAAATTTAAGCCCAGTGCTGTACTAAAAGGAAAATTAGCCACAGGTAGTAGGTCCAGTGCCTTAAGAAGCGGCTTGGTTATTTTTCAGTTTGCCATTTCCATTATTCTGATTATTGGCACGCTTGTGGTCAATAACCAGATGAATTTTATCCTTAACTCCAAAATTGGTTTTGAAAAGGAACAGGTGCTGCAATTGTACGGCACCAATATGTTAGGAGACCGTATGGACACCTTTAAAGAGGAACTGGAACGTATTAATGGAGTCCGTACCGTTAGTGTAAGCGACTACCTGCCTTTAGAAGGCACCAAAAGAAACGGAAACGGTTTTGTAAACGAAGGAAGGGACAATCTGGATGAAACCGTGTTTGGACAGGCATGGGTCATCGATGAGGACTATCTGGAAACTTTGGGAATGACCTTGGTCTCAGGAAGAAATTTTTCCGAAGAAAGGGCAACCGACGTTGAAGCCACCATTGTCAACCAAACCATGGTCGATAAATTGAACCTTACCGATCCCATTGGCAAAAAAATATCAAGATACGGTACGCTTTATGAGATTGTGGGAGTTGTTGAAGATTTTAAGTTCAACTCCATGAAGCAAAAGGTAGAGCCACTCTGCTTTTTCTTAGGCAACAGCAACACCATTACTTCCATAAAGGCCAATGTAGCGGATATGGACAACCTACTCCGATCTATTGAAGCAAAGTGGGGCCAGTTTGTACCCAACATGACCATGCGTTATGCCTTTATGGACGATTCCTTTTCCAAAATGTACAGCAATGTCAACCGTATCAAGACCATTTTTATCGCCTTTGCCATATTGGCCATTTTTGTGGCTTGTTTGGGTCTTTTTGCGCTCTCTGCCTTTATGGTAGAGCAACGCAAAAAGGAAATTAGTGTGCGTATGGTCCTCGGTGCCTCATTTAAGAACATCTATAAACTACTGACCATCAATTTTCTAAAACTTATTGGACTAGCGGTAATCATTGCCGTGCCCATAGCATGGGCGGTCATGTCCAACTGGTTGGAAGATTTTGCCTACCAAGTAACCATGGGCTGGCAAGTGTTTGCCCTTGGGGCATGTATTGCCATGGTAATCGCTGTTTTTACCATCAGCTACCAATCCATAGGGGCGGCGCTAACGCAACCGGCTAAAAACCTTAGAAACGAATAATCTATCAAAAAACGAAAATCATCATGTTTAAGAACTATTTAAAAATCGCTTGGAGAAACCTTTGGAAAAACAAGGGATACTCTACTATTAACATTGGAGGATTGGCTCTGGGCATGGCCGTTACATTGATTATTGGCTTGTGGATCCAAGATGAGCTGGCCCACAACGATAATTTTAAAAATAAGGATACCCTAGCCCAAGTATATCAGTCCCAAACATTTAATGGTCGTACGGGCACAAGCCCTGCAATTCCCTTACCTCTGGAGCCCGCGCTTAAAGACAAGTTCAAGGACAATTTTAAGCATCTTATGATGTCTTCATGGAACAGTACTACCTACATAAAATATGGGGAGGTAAACCTATCCAGACCAGGAAATTACATGCAACCAAATGCTCCAGAACTGTTGGGTCTTGATATTCTCAAAGGTGAAAAGGACGGGTTAGAGGAAATCAACGTCATCATGTTGTCCCAATCTACCGCAACTGCTTTCTTTGGAAAAGAAGATCCCATAGGAAAGGTGGTTCGTATAAGCAACCAACATGATATGATGGTCACCGCCGTTTATGCCGATATGCCTTACAATAGTTCGTTTAGGGATTTGGATTTCATCATGCCATGGAAGCACTACGTAAACACCAATGAATGGATTTCAAATTCTTTGGACAACTGGGGTAATAATTCCTTTCAATTGTTTGCCCAAATTTCAGATAATACAACTATGGAAGGCGTGACCAACGCTATTATTGATATTAAAAAAGATGCCAATGAGGAAACCGCGGAATTCAATCCAAGGATATTTCTGTTGCCCATGAAAGATTGGCATCTGCGAAATAATTTTGAAGATGGCAAGCAATCCGACGGACGTATAAAATACGTTTGGTTGTTTGGTATTATTGGTGGTTTTGTGCTATTGTTGGCCTGTATTAATTTTATGAACCTAAGTACCGCGCGTTCCGAAAAGAGAGCCAAAGAAGTGGGCATCCGTAAATCCATTGGCTCCCAAAAAGGGCAATTGATCTATCAATTTTTAAGCGAATCTTTTCTAGTCGTGCTTTTTGCTTATGTCATTGCCATTGGTATTGTATTACTATCCTTAAACGGTTTTAATGAACTATCCCGTAAGGAGATTGCCTTTCCTTGGAATAGCGGTGTTTTTTGGGGCATTTCCCTGCTCTTTGTGCTCTTCACGGCACTCCTGGCAGGTAGCTATCCTGCCTTGTACCTCTCTTCTTTTAGACCCGTAGATGTGCTAAAAGGAACCTTCAAAGCAGGCAGGTATGCCGGGCTACCCAGAAAAATTTTGGTTGTTCTGCAGTTTACGGTTTCGGTGGCTTTTATCATCGGTACGGTAATCGTAATGCAACAAATAAACCACGCCAAGAACAGGCCTATTGGGTACGACAGGGAAGGCCTTATACAAATCCCGACATTTAGCCAAGATTTTAACGGAAAAACAGATGTGGTCAGAGAGCAGTTCTTAAAGTCGGGGGCGGTTGTGGAAATGGCAACGTCCAGCAGCCCAACCACACAGATTTGGTCCAATAGAAGTGGTTTTGATTGGGAAGGAAAACCAGAGGGGTTTCAAGAAGACTTGGCTTGGACAGAGGTTTCTGCAGAGTACGGAAAAACCATTGGTTTAAGGATCGTGGAAGGGCGCGATTTCTCTCGCGAATTTGCCTCGGATTCCTTAGCGGTCCTGATCAATGAAACCGCAAAAAAATATATGGGACTTGAAAATCCTATTGGTCAAATCATAAAAGATAGTGATGATGAAGACCCAGCACCTCCAATGAAAATCATTGGTGTGGTAGCCGATATGATCGCACAATCCCCGTACGAACCCGTTAAACAAGGGATGTACGTCTATGACCGTTTTGATAATTTTAGTTATTATAACCTAAGATTGAACCCCAATCAAAGTGCCAGCCAAAATATAGCGGTTATAGAACGGGTCTTTAAAGAGAATTTCCCTGCGATTCCTTTTGAATATGATTTTGTGGACCAGGAGTACGCAGAGAAATTTGCTTCTGAACAACGTATTGGCACCTTGTCCGGTATATTCACGGCTTTGGCCATCCTTATCAGTTGTCTGGGATTATTTGGCCTAACTTCTTTTGTTGCGGAACAACGCACTAAGGAAATAGGGGTGCGAAAAGTCTTGGGGGCTACCGTATTCAACGTGTGGAACATGCTCTCCAAAGACTTCTTAAAATTGGTTGTCATTTCTTGTTTTATTGCAGTTCCCATTGCCTATTACGTCATGAACGGCTGGTTGCAGGAGTATCCGTATCGGGTAATTCTTAAGTGGTGGATTTTTGCCCTTGCCATGTTGGGCGCTATGGGGGTAACGGTGCTCACCGTAAGTTTCCAGGCCATAAGGGCAGCAAAGCAAAACCCTATTAGGAGTTTGAGAACAGAATAATCCATCATAAAAACGACACTATGTTTACACTCTATTTGAAAACCGCTTGGCGTAACATATCACAAAAAAAAGGACTTTCCCTCTTAAATATTGCTGGGTTATCCCTGGGAATGGCAGCCACAATACTGATTGGAATGTGGGTTTATGATGAGCTTTCGTTCAATAAAGACTTTGAAAATTATACGTCCATAACCCAAGTGATGCAGACCCAGACGTTTAACGATGAGATACGCACCGATTTCAATCAGCCCATGCAATTGGCTCCAGTGCTAAGAAACGACTATGGTAGTTATTTTAAGCATGTCATCACCAGTACCTTTTCCTTTGACGCCCTTTTTACCGTAGAGAATACGAAACTGTCCCATACCGGAAACTTTGCGGAACCTGGAATGGCAGATATGTTATCGTTAAAGATGATTTCCGGTTCCAGAGGTGCTTTGGAAGACCCTGCTTCCATCCTCCTCTCCGAATCCATGGCAAAAGCTTTTTTTGGCATTGAAAACGCTACTGGAAAGAGCATACAATTGGGGTCGGAAACTTTATTGACCATCGGTGGGGTTTATGAAGACCTCCCTAGGAACACTAGTTTTTCACAGTTAGAGTTTTTGGGTTCTTGGGATTTTTTAAAAGATAATCAAGGTTGGGAAGAACGCACGGGATGGGGCAATAATTGGTTTCAGGTTTTTGCACAACTTAATGAAGGTGTTGATGTGGAAGTTGCCTCCAATGCCATTGCCAATGCCAAAATGGACAACCTCTCCGATGATGACGCCTCAGGAAAACGGCTAAAGCCCACAATGCTGTTACATCCCCTTAAAAAATGGCATCTCTATTCCCGTTTTGAGAACGGCATAAACACAGGTGGGGCCATAGATAGGGTCTGGTTATTAGGTGTCATAGGTGCTTTTATTCTTCTTTTGGCCTGCATCAATTTTATGAACCTAAGTACGGCGCAATCGGTTAAGCGCGCAAAGGAAGTAGGGATTAGAAAAACCATTGGGTCTATCAAATACCAGTTAATCTCTCAATTTTTAGTGGAATCCCTATTAGTTGTTTCCACGGCTTTCGTTTTTGCCTTGTTGCTCGTAGTCCTAGCTCAAGGAACCTTCAATGAGATTACCGGCAAAGCCATTATAATTCCATGGGATTCCGCCTATTTCTGGATAAGTTGTTTGCTATTTATTTTGGTGACCAGTTTTCTTTCGGGGAGCTATCCCGCCTTTTATCTTTCTTCCTTTAAACCAGTTAAGGTGCTCAAAGGAACCTTTGAAAGAAAACAAAATGCCGTTTCCTTGCGCAAAGTATTGGTCGTCTCCCAATTTGCTATTTCCACGGTACTTATCATTGGGACCATAACCATTTTTAAACAAATCCAATACGCCCAAGATCGGCCTTTGGGCTATGACAAATCTGGAATGTTTTACTTTTCCATTACCAATGAAGACATGCGGGACCGTTTTGAAACCTTGAAATCGCAACTTTTGGAATCTACTGATATTGAGGAAGTTGCGGCCTCCGATGTTTTGGTTACCGGCACCTTCACCACCAATAGCGGATTTGATTGGAAAGGCAAAGATCCAGAATTTGGAGATGAGTTCCTCACACTAAGGGCCACCCATGATTTTGGGGAAATGATCAATTGGGAATTAACAAAGGGGCGTGGATTTTCACGGGAATTTAAAAGCGACTCCCTAGCCTTTCTTGTGAACGAAACTGCCGTGGACTATATGGGATTGGAAAATCCTATTGGTGAGTTTGTGCAATGGGGGGATAATGGAAAATTTAAGATTATAGGAGTGGTCAAGGATATGGTTACCCGCTCTCCGTACACTAAAGTAAGGCCTACAATTTTCACGCTCCATTACGGCAGCTTTTTGAACTACATCAATGTAAAGGTTAAGACCGGGGCCAGTACGGTAGCGGCACTGTCCCACGCAGAGGATGTATTTAAGGAGTACAACCCGCAACGGCCTTTTACCTATCAATTTCTTGATGATTATTATGAAGAATACTTCATTGCAGAAAAACGGACGGGGAAGTTAATAAGCTTTTTTACTTTTTTGGCCATATTTATCAGCTGTCTTGGCATTTTTGGACTATCTGCCTTTATTGCGGAGCAACGCACCAAGGAAATTGGGGTGCGTAAGGTATTGGGTGCCTCGGTCTACGCCATATGGCGAATGCTTTCCAAAGATTTTATCCTCCTAGTACTCATTTCAAGCATTATTGCAGTGCCTATTGGGTATTACTATATGAACAATTGGATAGGGGATTTTGACTATAACACCAGCCTGAATTGGTGGGTATTTGCATTGGCGATTTTTGGTGCATTGCTCATCACACTCATAACCATAAGTTTTCAGGCCATTAAAGCGGCGGTAATGAACCCTGTAACAAGTTTGCGTACGGAATAATCAATCAACAAACCGATCCTCATGCTAAAGAACTATTTTAAAATCGCTTGGCGGAACCTGCTGAGAAACAAGAGCTTTTCTATGTTGAATATCCTTGGGCTTTCTATAGGATTATCGGTTACCGCCCTCATTTTTCTATGGGTAAACTTTGAGCTGGGGTTTAATCAATTTCACGATAAAAAAGACCGTATCTACCAAGTGTACAACAAGTATAAAGTAGATGGGGAAATCTGGACGTGGAACTCCACCCCAAAGGTCATGGCATCGGCAATTAAAAAGGACTATCCAGAAGTTGAGGAAGTTTCAAGATATTTTTATGAGAACACCTTTTTGTTTTCCCATGGGGAAAAACGGATAAAATCCAACGGTACCATTGTTGATCCAAGTTTTTTAAAAATCTTCAGTTTTCCTTTGATAGAAGGTAATGTGGAAACAGTGTTTGAAGATGTAAACGCACTAGTGGTTACCGAAAAATTTGCAAAAAAAATGTTTGGTGATGAGGCTGCCGTGGGCAAAACAATACAAGTTGACAATACCGATAACTTTAAAATAACGGGGGTATTAAGAGACCCTCCCGCAAACAGTGAGTTTAAGTTTGAGTACCTCATGCCTTGGGCGTATTTGAAACAAAAAGGGTACGATGATAAAAACTGGGGCAATAACTCTATCGCCACCTATGTATTGGTCAAAGAAGGAACGAATTACCAGGCCTTTTCCGAAAAAATTAAATCCCTTAGGGAAGCCTACGATAAGGATGCCCCGGATATGATTACCTTTTTATACCCTTTTGTAAGATCACATTTGTATTCTGAATTTGAAAATGGGGAAGAGATTGGTGGTATTATAGATATCATTCGTTTATTCACCATCATCGCAATCATCGTTTTGGTTATTGCCTGTATTAATTTTATGAACCTTAGTACCGCCCAAAGCGAGAGGCGTGCTAAAGAGGTAGGGATCAGAAAGGTGGTAGGCGCACGAAAAACAACCTTGGTCGGACAGTTTATGGGGGAGTCGCTCCTTATTACTTTTTTGGCAACCCTAGTGGCCGCTGTAATCGTTGTCATAGCCCTCCCTTCGTTTTCTGAATTGATTACTACCCCATTGACTATTGAATGGGCCAATCCATGGTTTTGGGGCATCACTTTAGCTATAGTTCTTTTCACAGGTATCTTGGCAGGTAGCTATCCTGCGCTCTATTTATCCGCTTT
>CALGQU010000209.1 GCA_937959125.1 uncultured Croceitalea sp. | reverse complement strand
CCGGAACCATCAACGATAACCGCTATATGATGTGGTCCAACAACGGCGGTGCGGCAGCATGGGACCTTAACGCCCCAGCACCCGATCGGTTTGATATTCTTACAAGACAATGGGCCATTCAAGAAAATGGCACCACAGATGCCATTGGTGATGTGGCCTTTAGGGTAGATGTGGACAATACCGATTTTAATGTTCCCCCGTTAATTGCGGGTACCGCATACTTTTTGGTAATCGATACCGATGGCGATAGCGATTTTTCAGATGAGGTCGCCATTGCTTTGACCAATACCTCCGGTAGTCTATGGGAAACCACCAGCAACATCAACTTTACCAATGGCCAGCACTTTACATTGGCCACTATGGATGTCCTTAGTGAAGTGTTGGAAGATTCTGCTTCTACCGGCGGTGCCGATAATGCGAACGGTACTGCCGTTACGGCGGCACAATTGGCCACCATACCCGGTATTGCAGATGTTATCTCTACAAATGAAGCGGGCTACCAAGCCGCAATTACAGCAGAAACCGGCTTTAGCAACCCACCGACGGTCGCAGAGGTACAAGCCATTATAGACAGCGTAAATGCTTTGGCCGAGGTATTGGAAGATTCCGATTCCAACGGTGGGGCAAACAATGCCAATACAACTGCGGTCACGGCCGCACAATTGGAGGATATCATTGGTATCATGAACGTGCTACCAGCAAATGAAACTGCCTACCAAGCTGCCATTGCCGCGGAGACCGGTTTTAGCAACTTACCAACGGTAGCAGAAGTACAAGCCGTTATCAATAACGTAAATGCCCCCAACGCGCCAGGGGGTATAAATGCAAACCTGAGTCTTTGGTTAAAAGCAGATGCGGGTACCAATACGAGCGTTGATGGTGCGGATTTGACCCAATGGGCAGACCAATCCGCCAATGGCCTAACCCCCACCTTTACCGATAACGACGGGAATACCACAAACTTGGTAAGTCCTACATTGAATACGGTAACCGGCAATGGCGGTATCAACTTTAACCCTACCACCCAGTGGGCAGATGAGAGCCAACAAGCCCTTGTATTTGGCAATACGTTGACTGTACGATCAGCATATCTTGTGCTAACGGATGAGTCCTCAGGCTTCGATACTGCCTATTTTTCCTATGTCAACGGACCCTTAGGGGATCTCGACAGGGATTTGCATATTGGGAGCAATAACTTGGCACATACGACCGCCAATGCGGCATACATAAACGCACAGGCCGCCATTAACAGCCAAGATCTAGGTAATGCCGTAACGGCCTCACGTAAAAGGGACGGTATACCGCACATCGTTAGGTTCATAACAGATGGCACAAGCCTGGAAGTGAACTCTTGGGGAAGGGGGAACAGCACCATTCCCGAAAGAAATTTTGCCAATAAGTTTTCTGAACTTGTTGTCTTCAGCAATGAGAATACCACACAGGAAATACAACAGATAGAATCCTATCTTGCACTTAAATACGGTATTACCTTGGACCAGACATCGCCAACGGCCTATCTGGCCAGTGATGGCTCCACCCTAATATGGGACCAGACCGTGGATGCCACCAATACCTACAACAACGATATCTTCGGTATAGGGCGTGATATGGGGTCTAGCTTGGACCAACGCATTTCAAAATCGGTAAACGCAGGTGCTATTCTTACTATTGCAAACGATAACGATTTTACATCGGCAAATACGGATGGGGGAAGGAATTCCTTGGCAGACTTACAGTTCCTTACCGCTGCAAACAATGGCGGTGCGACCTCCACTCAACTGACGGAACTATCTGGGAACGACGACAACGGTAATCCCTATAATCTTAGGATCACAAGGGAATGGCAGATACAGAACCCTTCTTCGGTGGGTGCGGTCAACCTCAAGTTTGATGGATTCGCAGGATTTGATGTGCTGTCCGATGCCGATGGGGATTTCTCCTCTGGTGCAACACGACTCGGAACCCTGGACGCAAACGGGGAACTTACGGGGGTTACCCTTACCGACCGTGTCTTCATCACCCTTAAAATAAACGATGCCTTAGTACAAATAGGAAATGAAGGGGATAATCCGGACACCGTAAATTCCGTTATTACCGTCGCACAGATCAATACGATAACACCGGCTGTCACCGGTGCCATAATAGCCAACGAGACCGCATACCAAAATTATATCGACAACAACCCGGATGCCTTCTCCGCACCTGCCACTCAGGCGGAAGTACAGGACATGATCGACGCCGTCAATGCCTCACAGGATGCACTTGCAGAAGTATTGGAGGATTCCGATTCCACCGGAGGGGCGAACGATGCCAATGGAACCCCGGTAACGGCAGCACAGCTTGCCGATATCACGGGCATTACCGATGTCATACCTGCCAACGAAGCCGAATACCAAGCGGCCATCGCGGCCGAGACAGGCTTTAGCAACCCACCAACGGTGGCGGAAGTACAGGCCATCATCGATGCCGTCAACGATTCACAGGATGTCCTTGCGGATATCGGTACGGACGCCGACAACGGCGCCTCCGATGTCACCATCGGGGAACTCAACAGTATCGCCCCGGCATTGACCGGTGTGGACCCCGCCAATGAGATGGCCTACCAAGACTATATCGCGGACAACCCTGATGCCTTCTCGTCCCCTGCGACCCAGGCGGAGGTACAGGCCATGATCGATGCCGTCAACGCATCGCAGGATGTCCTTGCGGATATCGGTATGGATGCCGACAACGGTGCCTCCGATGTCACCATCGCGGAACTCAATAGTATCGCCCCGGCATTGACCGGTGTGGACCCCGCCAATGAGATGGCCTACCAAGACTATATCGCGAACAACCCCGATGCCTTCTCGTCCCCTGCGACCCAGGCGGAGGTACAGGCCATGATAGATACTGTTAACGGATCTGATGCGGCACTTGACGAAGTATTGGAAGATTCCAATTCGACAGGAGGTGCTAACAATGCCAATGGTAGCCCAGTTTCAGTCACGCAGTTGTCCATAATTGACGGGATAATGAACGTAATACCTGCAAATGAGTCAGCGTACCAAGCGGAAATTGCGGTGGAGACCGGCTTTAGCAACCCACCCACGGTGGCGGAAGTACAGGCCATCATCGATAGGGTGAACGATTCCCAAGATGCGCTCGCAGAGGTATTGGAGGATTCCGATTCCACCGGAGGGGCCAACAACGCCAACGGGACCCCCATCACCGCGGCACAGCTTGCGGACATTACCGGGATAACGGGTGTGGATCCTACCAACGAAGCGGAATACCAAGCGGAGATCGCTGCGGAGACAGGTTTTAGCAACCCACCAACAGTGGCCGAAGTACAGGCCATTATCGATAGGGTCAACGATTCGCAAACGGTACTTGTCGAAATTGGCGCCGATGCCGATGCAGGTAGTTCAGACGTCACTATTGCCGAATTGAATTCCATTATTCCCACACTTACCAATGTGGACCCGGCCAATGAGATGGCCTACCAAGACTATATCGCGGACAATCCCGATGCCTTCTCGTCCCCTGCCACGCAGGCGGAGGTACAGGCCATGATCGATGCCGTCAACGCATCGCAGGATGTCCTTGCGGATATCGGTATGGATGCCGACAACGGTGCCTCCGATGTCACCATTTCGGAACTCAATAGTATCGCCCCGGCATTGACCGGTGTGGACCCTGCCAATGAGATGGCCTACCAAGACTATATCGCGGACAACCCCGATGCCTTCTCGTCCCCTGCGACCCAGGCGGAGGTACAGGCCATGATAGATGCCGTCAACGCATCGCAGGATGTGTTGGAGCAGATAGGGAACGAGGCTGATGACCCAGATATCAACGATTCTATGGTAACCATAATGGACCTTAACGACATCATTGGTCTCGATAATATAGATCCCAATAACGAGGAACGCTATCAGAATTTTATTGACAACAACCCAGACGCGTTCTCATCACCGGCAACCCTTGAGGAGGTACAAGCCATGATCGATGAAGTGAACAGTGTTGGCATATTGGTTGATGCGGCAAACGATCCCGCAGATGGTGACCCCTCTTTAGCTGATCTCCAAGACCTTGGATTAACGGACCTTGACCCAGCCTTATTGGATACCTACGAAGAAGCCATTACCAATGCAGATCCAGAACCTGTTTCAATTGCGGACTTACAAGATATTATTGATGATGTAAATTCGGATATCTTTTCAGAAATCTTGGAAGATTCAAGTTCTCCGGGAGGTGCGAACAACGAAAACGGTTCTGCGGTTACAGCAGCAGAGTTAGCAGCAATTGATGGCATTACCAATGTAATCTTGGAAAACGAGGAAGCCTACCAAGCGGCAATAGCTGAGGAAATCGGCTTTAGTAGCCCACCTACGTTGGAGGAGGTACAGGCCATCATCGATGCCGTGAACCTATCACAGGATATTCTTGCAGCTATTGGTATTGATGCGGACAATGGGGCTTCAGATGTTTCCATTGAAGAGTTCAATTCCATATTGCCAGGACTCATAGGTGTGGACCCCGCCAATGAGGAGGCCTACCAGGACTATATTGCCAACAACCCGGATGCATTTTCCTCACCGGCAACGCAAGAAGAGGTACAGGCCATGATTGATGCAGTGAACAACGCTCCTAGAAATGTTGTGGTATCCGATGCTTTTACGCCAAACAGCGATGGCATTAACGATACATGGAATATTGAAAACATAGGAAATTTTAACAATAATGTAGTACGGGTTTTCAATAGGTACGGACAAGAAGTCTTTAGCGCTACCAACTATCAAAACGATTGGAGGGGTAATTATGACGGTAACAGCAAAAGGCTGCCCCCAGGATCCTATTACTACCTTATCCAACTTGGAAACGGGACGCAACCCTTGGACGGATGGATTTACATCAATTATTAAGCTTTTCAACTTCAATAACAAAATACAACGATACAATGTATACTACATTTAAGCATATCAAAAACCTCCTAATGTTGGCCATGGCTTTTTCGGCTACACAACTTGTAGGGCAACAAGACCCCAACAGAACTTTCTACAAGTACAATATGAACCTGATCAATCCCGCTTATGCAGGTTCGGCAGTCAATGAAAATATCAGGGATGATATAGGTGCCTTGGAAGTAGGGTTGAACTTTAGGAGCCAATGGAGTGGTATTGAGGGAGCCCCGGAAACCCAGAATATTTTTGTTTCAAAAGGATTGGGAAGCAACTTAGGCCTAGGGGTATCTATCATCAATGACCAGACGTTTATAGAGAGTTTGACCTCGGTAACGGCAGACCTATCCTATAAAATTTACCTCTCTGACGACACCAAATTGTTCTTTGGCATCAAAGCCGGGGGGCGTTCCTACAATGCTGACGTAAACCGTTTGCAATCCTTTAATAATGGTAGTGATCCCTCTTTGAGCGGTGATCTGGACGGTGGGTTCGCTCCATTGGTTGGCGCAGGTGCTTACCTAAAAGGGCAGCGGTTCTTTGTTTCCCTCTCTGCTCCTAACCTTTTGGGCAATACCAGATTGGAAGAGGAAAACGGAAACCTAAGAATCTCCAATAGTCGTATACATGCCTTTCTCTCTGGAGGTTATGATTTTGAGCTTTCAAGTGACGTGATTCTCAAGCCCTCTTTTATGCTACGGTACGTAGCTGCCGCTCCGGTGTCCTTGGATATCACCGGTGCCATTAAAGTTCTTAATAGACTGGAACTGGGTGTAAACTACAGATTGGACAGTGGTATTGGAGGTTTGCTCATCTTTGATGCTTCGAATTGGTTGGATTTTGGATATGCCTACGAAGTTTCCAGTACTACGGATATCGGTAATGTAAACGCAAATAATGGTACCCATGAGGTTTTCCTTAAGTTCAAACTGTGATAAATGATTAAAGGCCTAAGGCCATAAAGACAATACCAATGCTAACTTTGGAAAGGGGTGGGCAAAATTGCCCACCCCCTTTTCTAGTTTTATGCGGATACCGTTCTAACCTTAATCTTCACCTTAATGGATTTGCTTATAGGTGTGTTGCTTTTATCCGCAAAACCATCAATAGGAACCAATACATTGGTTTCTGGAAAATAAGCGGCAAGGTTTCCTTTTGGGATTTGATACGGAACAATTTTAAAGGCTTCCGCTTTACGGACCACGCCATAATATGTAGAAGTTATATCTACTATTTGAAGCTTTCGCAGTTTCAATCGATCCATATCTTGGGGGTTCATAAAAACAACCCTTCTTTCACCATGCACGCCCCTATACCTATCGTGCATATCATAGATTGTGGTATTGAATTGGTCGTGACTGCGAATTGTCATTAAAATAAATTCATCTGCGTTCACGTTGTGCGCTGCCAATCGGTTTACAGAGAACTGGGCCTTTCCATTGGGCAACTTTGAAAAATCACCTGCCCTTGCATTATTGGGCAAATAAAATCCGCCACCTTTAGAACGTTCGGAATAATTGGTATATCCTTCATAGACTTCGGCAATTTTTTCACGAATAAGATCATAATCATCCGTAAGTGCCTTCCAATCGATACTGCTTTTCCCATCAAAATAGACATCCGCCAAATTTCCAATGATACTGGGTTCGCTCATGAGACGGTCACTTACAGGTTTTCTTCCGCCATTGCTACGGTGAACCTTACCCATACTGTTCTCTACGGTCACAAAACGTTGCTTACCACGGGACGTATCCAATTCCGTTCTTCCCAAAGTGGGTAGGATAAGTGCCGTTTTCCCGGTAATGAGGTGCCCTCTGTTCAATTTGGTGCTTATGGCAACGGTAAGTTTACATTGCTGTAAGGCCTCTGCGGTATAATGGGTATCCGATGCCGCGGAAACAAAATTTCCGCCCAAGGCCATAAACACTTTTGCCTTGCCTTGGTGCATTGCTTTAATAGCGTGTACCGTATCCAAACCTTCTTTACTGGGCGGGATTATCCCAAATACTTTTTCTAAGGAACGGTTCAAAGGTTCCGAAACATGATGCATAATACCCATACTACGATCACCTTGTACATTACTGTGTCCGCGCACCGGGCAGGTACCTGCACCTTTTTTACCTATACTTCCTTTTAAGAGTAGTAAATTAACACATTCCTTAATATTGTCCACCCCGTTTTTGTGTTGGGTAAGTCCCATGGCCCAACAAATAATAATCTTTTTTCTTTGGGCCAGTAATGCCACCGCCTGATCAATAGCCTGGGAATCCACACCGCACAATTCCAAAAGTTCTTCTTCTGTATGGGTATCCAAGTCGGCAATCAATTCGTCATACCCCGCTGTCCTATCGGCAATGAATGTTTGATCAAAAACGGATATTCCTGCCCGCTCCATAGCAAGAAGACGTTTCATCAACAGTTTGAGCAATGCAACATCTTGATTGATTTTTACTTGTAGAAAAACATCTGTCAATGGGGTTCCAGCTCCTAAAATACCGTCAACTTTTTGTGGGTTTTTAAAACGGACCAAACCTGCTTCTTCCAATGGGTTTATGGTGATGATCTTCCCTTTGTTTTTCTTGCATTTCTCTAAAGCGGAAAGCATCCTAGGGTGATTGGTTCCCGGGTTTTGACCTATGACCATAATAAGCTCTGCGTGGTGCATATCTTCCAAGGTAACGGACCCCTTTCCTATTCCCAAGGTTTCCGTTAAGGCAACGCCACTGGACTCATGGCACATATTAGAACAATCCGGCATATTATTGGTGCCAAAAGCCCTAGCAAAAAGTCCGTACAAAAATGCCGCTTCATTACTGGAGCGACCAGAAGTATAAAAAATAGCTTCGTCCGGATTGTCTAATTGATGAAGCTCCTTTGCAATACGCTCAAAAGCGGCGTCCCAAGAAATAGGTTCGTAATGGACGGAACCTTCGCGAAGTATCAAAGGTTCTGTAAGTCGACCGCATTTTCCAATGGTCATATCCGACCATGTGGATAGTTCTTCTACGGAGTATTTCTTAAAAAAGTTCGCATCTGCACGTTCTGCGGTGGTTTCTTCGGCTATTGCCTTGGCCCCATTTTCACAATACTCCCCTAATTTAGAAGGTTCCTCGGGATCTGGCCAGGCGCAGCCCGGACAATCGAACCCTTCTTTTTGGTTCATATGGGAGAGCGTTCCCAATGCCTTGAACAAGCCCGTCTCTTTGTTTAAATGCGTTATGGTATTTACGATAGCGGTCGTACCTGCCGCATAATTCGCGGGTGTCGTTATTTTAATATCAGAAAATTCAATGGTACCCGTAACGGAAACTTTTCTAGTATTCTTGCTGCTCATTGCTTAACATTGGTACTGCCAAGATACGGTAAGCCAATCGAAAAGTTAATGGGCAACCTTATTTTTGCGTTTTAGGTCGAGCAAAAGCCCAGTGGCATTTTACATCTGTAGGATTGCGAAAGCTTTTAAAAACAAAAAAGGTATGGCCATGGACTTCCGCCCCGGCCATACCTCAACAACCTAAACACCAAAAAGAATTTTTATTGCGGTTGGATCTCAACTCTCACTACGTTCAATCCACCTCTTGGATCTTCTACATAAACTACTCCTGCAGGGTTGTTTATTGCACCTTTTCCAAATTGGGCGTCCGTAAGGAAAGTACCTTCCAAAGGCCCTACTCTTCTTATAATATTGTTTGAATCTGCGGCACCTGTGTTTGGTCCTGCCTGTCTTGGAGCTTGATCGGCTCCAAATCCTGTTAGCTGATCGGCTTCGGTACCTGCATCGAACAAGTATGATCTAATACTGGCATCCGTTCCAGATTTTGGGTTACCATTTTCATCAAACAAAGGATATCCTGCGTTGTTATAGGAAATGAACCAATCATTGGTATCTACGAACATGGTAGAAAATCCAAACTTAAACTCTTGATCTTGTGGTACGGTCAATGTAAAAGTTAAACTTTCACCTGGACCAACGTTGGAAGTTTGGTCACTGGCAGCAACTGGAATACCTAAATTGGTAAGGTATTCTAAAGCAACTGCGTTATTGCCATCTTCTGCGATTTGTTCTAGACCATTTTCTGGGTTATTAACCTCTCCTTGCAACACAAACGGGTCTCTTTCTCCGTTAAAGGCATATACCACGCCTGGAGAGAATACCGTTCTAGTGGATGTCAATCGTATTGGAGCACCGGTAGCTTCGCTTCTTTCATTGTAAAAATCGAACAGGAAATCAGGATTACCGTCTTCAGCGATACCTTCCAAACCTTCTCTACGATCCTCTTCCCCTAAGTTGAAAAATGGTGCATTATTGGCATGTAGGGCAACAATACCTGGAGTAACCACAAAACCGTTTTCTGAACTAGGACCTTGATTTGTATCTGGAGTCATGATAGCGGTGATGGTTAGTGTAAAAGTACCTGCTTCACCAGTACCCGGGGTATAGTCCAAAATAGCGGTCATATACGCGTCTCCCCTTCTACCACCTCTGTCAACGATACGTATGGTAGTGTTTGGATCTGCATCACCTACATTGGCGCCTGCTGGTGGAAAAGTAGCAGGGTCGTTGTCTGCTTCCGTACCTAGATCATAGAGGACCAACTCATTGGCAATATCAACACCATTTAGGGGTTGACCATTCTCCCAAAGCGGAATACCTGCTAAATCTTCAGGTGCCAAAAACCAATCGTTACTGTTCCCCATCATTGTAATAGGAGTAAAATTAGTACCGGGAACCGCTTGGAATTCAATCCTGTATTGGTCTCCATTCTGATTTAGCGGACCTCTTGTTGCAGCTTCACCACTTCTAATACGTTCTGTAAACGGATGTACATTGAACACACCTGCAGCGTTCGTAATAGTAATATTGAACGTAGTGGTTCTTGCTGCAGCATCATTTGCTTCTCCTAAAGAAGGAATTGTTTCTTCGGCCCAGTCAGAGGCTGCATCACCTTCACCATCATATTCTATACTTGCAGACTGTCCAACGCTAGGCACAAAATCGCCTACCGTCCAAATACCTGCTTCTGCAGCTACATTTTCCCTTGGGCTACCAGCTTCTCCCCATTGCACAAAGTCTAGAATTGCTTCTGCGCTTGCAAAGGTGTTTGTTGAATATAGGCCTAAACCATCTGCATCGTCCATGTCAAACGGTACTACCAAAAATTCCCCGGAACCCAATTCTATATTTCCACTTATTGGCGTAAGATTCCCTATTTGGGCATAGCGCCCTGGACCTAAACACAACCAGTATTCACTTAAATTTACGGTAACATCACCATTGTTGTACAACTCTACTTGGTCCAAATTACCAAACTGCACTTCATTGAATACAATGGACCTACGCATTTGTTCTGGCATTGTAAACACATTTTCTGCACCAAAGGTCGGTGTGGAAGTTTCTGACCAATCCACCGCGGCATTACCTTCCCCATCAAAAATAATGGTATTGTCTTCATCGTTCAACACCGTAATAAACTCACCAGCCGTCCAAATACCGGCTTCTACGGCAACATTTTCCCTAGCACTTTCCCCAGCACCCCATTGTACAAAATCTACAATAGCTTCTGCACTGGTAAATTGATTGCTGGAATACAAGGCCAAACCACCTTCTTGTTGTGGCATTTCGTAGAAAACGGTAAGGTAGGCACCGGGTTCCAAGGTAACATCGCCTTCGGTTTCCAAGTTTCCTATTTGGGCATACGTACCAGGACCTAGGCATAAGAAATAATCGGCCAAGCTCGCAGCAGCATTACCTGCATTAAACAACTCTACGCGGTCTCCTAAGTATTCTACTTCTGAAAATACGAAGTTGGCAACACCGGTATCGCCACCATCGGTTGGGGAATCTACCGGAGGGTCAACTGGTGGGTTATCAACCACCGTGTCGTCGTCCGAACAGGCAAAAATAAAGAGTGATAGCAACATCACTGTAAACACATTTTTTTTCATGACAATTATATTTTAGGATTTATCATTATTGTTGCTGCAAATGAACGCAGGATTACGACCTTAAAAAGAAGAAAAGTTGGTGAACGGGAATTTTTGGGCTTAAAACGGAATTTTGGATTGGACCCCACCCTTTATTTTACTGCCTTGGGAAACCAGAAGTATATATCCGGCATAAAATAGCGTTTGTATAAAAGTTTTATAGAATCATCGAAATTTGCGAGAGCCTTACGTCCTTAATTTGTATTTTGCATAGGTTCATTTATGAGAAAAGACAGACTCTATTTTTATACTTTTTTAGCCATCACCCTTATTTTTTTGATCATTGGGGGAATTGCAGCAAAATACTTTGTGCGTTTAAGTGCGGAACAGTTGTTAACTGCTTATTTGGAAACCAGCAAACGGGAAGCCAAAGAAATTGCTGTTCTGGTAAGCAGCCAGTTTGATGCCCAAGTTCCAAAACAACGGATACAGCAATCTTTGCGGGAAAGTATTGAACAACACAAGGACGGTAAAAGTTTTGTAAGTGTTTTTGATTGGTCTGGAAAACGGATCGCCCATCCAGAAAACTCACTTGTTGGAACACAAATACCCAAAGGCAATTCCTCCGTTTCGACTATGAATACCGAAATGGGTTTTGAAGAATTTTTTGATTTAGTGGAGAATGCAGATGATACGGTGGAAGACGAAAGTAACGAAATCCTATTTTTAAATCCTGTACCAAACTCTGATTGGATTGTTGCTGCCCATGCAGATACAGGGAAAATGGCCACGCAATTGGAGATTTTAAGAAACAGGTTTTACGCAATGTTCAGTATTATGGGCTTTGCCATGATCCTTGCTTCTGTGTTTGTGGTGCGCTTTATTGGTAGTTTGTATGAGAAAAAGTTGGAATTGAAGAATGAGGCACTGGAATCTGAGGTCATCAACTTGGCAAAATTGAACAACGATTTGGGCAAATACCAAGAAAAGGTAAACGAGAACTTCTTGCAACCCAAAACAACGGAGGCTGCAAGCAAGGCCACCACTACCGAAAAGGGCAAAAAACGTATCCTTACCTATTTACGAAATGAACTGTTGCCCATTCCTATTGAAGAGATAGCTTACATTTATACAGAGAACACTATAACGTACGTGATGGATATCCACGGGAAACGGTCCACCACCAATTCAAGTTTGGACGAGCTATACAACAGTCTGGATGCCAGTTTTTTCTATAGGGCAAACCGCCAATTTATCATTGCCATTGCTTCCATAGAAAAAATTATTAGGTACGGTAACAATCAGTTAAAACTGGTGGTCAACCCCAATTCTGAAATAGATATCATCATTGGGAAAAACAAAGCTTCGGAATTTAAGCAATGGCTTAATCTTTAATTTAATCCTCTTTTGGCATATATTACTGCTACTGCCCTTCCTTGGGCTTATCCAACTTGCGCTGTTTGGTATGCAGCACATAGGTAGCATTTACCCCAATATGTAGGCCTCCTGGGCGAAAAGTGAAGTTATTGGCCGTAAAAAGATGGCTAGAAATATCATCAAAGCCCTTGGCATTGCTCATGGCAAATTGCAAGATCAAGTCACTTACTTCCCAATTCACGCCTAGTGAAAAGACGTCAAATCCGTTTGGGCCTTGGTCCCTGCCTACCAAATAATTGTACTCAGATGCAATGGAAACATGGTTGCCCAATTTATAGCGACCGGCAAAACCCAGCAAGAACAGATTATTCTTCCCTGGAATAGGAAGGTCTACTTGGGTATGGATATAGGTCGGTGTAATCTGGAGGGACAGATTTTGATCAAACTTACGCGCTATGACCAACTGTGTACTATAGGCTTGCCTATCCAATGGGTTTTCTGCTATGCTAAACCCAATATTGTTTCTGGTAAAAACCGAAAGATTCTGTACTACCGTGATTCCAAAAGGTATTTTGCCATCTAATCGCTGCTGTAGTAATCGGTACTTTCCAAACCCGTTCAAGACTCCATCAAAAGAGGTAGCCCCAGCTCCAAGGGTGAATCTATCCGTAAAGGCATAGTGAAGACTAAAATTTGCGGAAAAACGATCGGCACCAAAACTTTGACTTCTATCGTTATTGGGAATATTCCAATATCTGGTACCCAACGTAAATTCTAAAACCCCTTTTTTACGGGTCTCCACGGATTGTCCCAAAACTACCCTATTAGCTTTAAAGGTCGCTTGGGTATAGCCCTTTGGTTTAGGGGTTTCCTTTTCTAAAATATCCAAAATATCTTGGGCGGTCATTGGGAAAGCCGCTAGTAAAAGCATAGCAAATGCCAACCATATTATCTTTCTATTCTTCATAGGGCGCGTATTCAAATCTGAACATTACCTGTATATCCTTAGCAATATTGGGTACCAATAGGGGCGGCACCTTAATATTAAAATCGTCTATTGCCACGCTAAAATCTCCACTAAGGACGAGTTTTCCATTTTGGTTTTCCATGTTTACCCTAACTTTAACTTCTTTTTGTACGCCGTGAAAATCCATAATGCCTACTATCAAATTAGGGCCGTTCCATTGGTTTTCTCCCTCTAGACTACTTATTTTTCCGGTAAACGTCAGTCTTGGGTAAATATCGGATTCTACATAACTTTCGTTAAAATGTTCTTCCATCAATGCTTTTTTAAACACAAAAGCACGCATAAGCATCCGAACCCCAATTTCTTTATTCTCCAAATTTAGCACGCTAACCACTTGGTTGTTCACGGCCTCTATATTTTCTACGGAGGTATAGGAAAAAAAGGATAGATTGCCTTGTCTGCAAATCATGTTGCCCCGCTCTTGTCCAAATAGGGCAAGGTGCAACAAAAGGATTGGAATACAAATTTTAGTTCTTCGCTTCATCAATTCGTGTGCAATTTAATAGGATTACATCTAATAGAAAGCCTTTGCAAACTCCTCTAAGTTTTAGGGTATCCCCTTTGACAACTTTTTGTGTGGGATTATCTTCATCGGCGGCCATATCGCAGAGGATAAAATTTTGTGTAAATGTATCCCCTTTTAAAAGAATGGTATGCCTGTTGTTCAAAAATGATACCTTTTCTACCACTCCTTCCACTTCAACAAGCTTTTCAGTATAGGTGGCGATAGCCAATTGTTCGTTTTCTTGGAAAAGCGTTATCATTTCCCCAATATCTACGTGTTGTGCTTCTTGTCCCAAAGATTCTTTATGGACCAGCAGCAGGTACAGGATACTCCCGGCAACCAAAACCAATACTCCGATAAAAACCTTTTTCTTATACATTTTACAAAAGCAACTTCTATAAAAACGGGCAGGCAAGCAAAACTGCAAACCCACCCGTTCTCTCTCATAGCAACACTCTTTAGAAGTGATGGTGCAAATAAAGGCATTTCTATTCTTGAAAGGGCACCAAAATTGGTTGAAAGGGAATTATACCGTTTAAAAATGAATTTAAACCCTTGGACTTTGATGCTATTCCCTGGTTTTAGTCTGCGGACTTGTATATAAACTCTACAATGCGTTCTGCATTGATGAAGCCTTGCCCATGGGTAGCGTCCCAATCCTTGGACAAGCCCATTTGTTGTACTTGCTCTAAAGAATTCCCTGCTTCCCTAGCTTTAACCACCCGTTCCCTAATTTTTTCAATCACGTTTAAATAGTCTTCCAGGTCTGTTTTGGAGGCCATACGACCATGACCGGGTATAATCTTGGTGTTTTCATCTACAATACCCAACGCCATGGTAACATTGCTGATCAACCCATCGATATCCCCACCGGAGTTAAGGTCAATATAGGGATACCGGCCCACAAAGAAGTTGTCCCCCATATGCAGGACATTGTCCTCCGGAAAGTAATAGTAGCTATCGCCATCGGTATGGGCATCGTTTACATGCATGGCATGCATGGTATTCCCGTTATCCAAGTGTAAGGTCAATTTATCGTTAAAGGTAATTACAGGCAATGCAGCCTCTGGCGAAGGTTCCGTTGTCCTACCACCCCCACGTTCTTGTTTGGTAGACATTCGCTTTCTAACATTTTCATGGGCAACTATAATGGCCCCTGCATTGGCAAAGTTTTCATTCCCGCCAGCATGGTCGCCATGCCAATGGGTATTGAGTACCCATTTTACCGGTTTGTCCGTAAGGGTTTTAATGTGGGCCTGTATTTTCTCCGTCAAAGGGCCAAACTGATCATCGATCACATAGGCATTGTCCGTGCCTATGGCAAGTCCAATATTGCCCCCACGGCCAAAGAGGACGTATACATTATCGGATAATTTTTCTGAAGTAATTTCTACTTTGCCCCAATCGGTTTGTCCATAAGAAAGAAAGGAAACAAAAGCAGTCGCTAGAAAGATGTACTTTTTCATCATAAAGTTTAAAGGTTCACATCCAATAAGTTAAGGATACCCAATAAACCTTACACCAAAAGTAAAATTATTGTTAACAACATCCCTGCCAAGGCAAAATACATCCCTTTTTTAAAGAGGGTTGTCCCGGGCAAAAACATCCAAAAAGAAGAGAGTACAAAAAACAGCAGGGCCATACCAAAAAAGATATTCAAAAAATAAAGCGGATCTGCAGATTTGGCCTTGTGCAAATGCGTCATCTTATCTAAAAGGTAAGGTAGCCTCTTTGTGGTATAGCTTACTTGTCCGGTAGCTGAATTATAAGTCCCTTGGGCAAATGTGGCCGTACTTCCCTCTTGTGAGGCGAAGCTTAACCGTTTAATTTTTATTGCGTTGCCCAATTGTTCCGCACTTAGATTGGGCTCCAACTGCTTTTTGGTCACGATTTCCTTTTTTAGAAAATCCGTATCCCTAAAAATTAAAACGATACCGCTTAAGGCGTAGACCGCCATTATCCCTGCTAGAAAAAAACCCAAATACCGGTGGTAGATGCGCATCTTATTGGAAACCTCCCGTTGATTTGTCATTATTTAGAATTAGTTTAAACAAAGAAAAACAATCTCTGGGGGACATCCTAGTTTTTATCACAAAAGCAAAGGAAATATCAATGGGAATTCCCATACTTTTACCAGCTGAAAACCATCCCGTGAAAAAGGCCCTTTTATTTATGCTCATCAGTACGGCTTCATTTTCTTTAATGAATGCCTTTATCAAGTACTTGGACCATATTCCGGGATTTCAATTGGTATTTTTTAGATCGGTGACCTCTTGCATTTTTGCCACTACCTATTTGCTGTCCCATAAGATCCCTATTTTGGGCAACCAAAGAAAACTATTATCGTTACGTGCTCTTGCCGGCCTGGTTTCTATGAGTCTTTTTTTCTTTTCCTTTAAGTACTTGACCGTTGGTACGGCAGTTTCCTTGCGGTATATCGCCCCTATTTTTGCGGCCTTGTTCGCCATTTTTCTTTTAAAGGAAAAATTAAGGCCCATACAGTTTTTGTTTTTCAGCATTGCCTTTGCGGGGGTATTGGTCCTCAAGGGTTTTGATAACAGTATGAGCAATACGGGGATTGTACTGGTCATTACCGCCTCCTTTTTTACGGGTTTGGTCTATATTCTTATCCGAAAAATTGGCAAAGGGGACCATCCTGTGGTAGTGGTCAACTATTTTATGTTCTTGGCTACTTTGGTAGGGGGTGTCGTTAGCTTGTTCCATTGGATCAATCCCGCTGGTTGGGATTGGGTGTTGCTCCTAAGTTTAGGTGTTTTTGGGTATTTTGGGCAGGTGTTTATGACCAAGGCTTTTCAAATGGCACCCACCAATAGGGTGGCTCCCATAAAATATACCGAAGTCGTTTTTACCATCGCCATTGGCGTTCTCTGGTTTGGTGATAACTATACCGTATGGAGTTTTTTAGGTATCCTTTTGATTATTGGTGGATTGGTGGCGAATACGTTGGTAAAGAAGGGGTAATCCAAAATTTAAATTTTGTTTTATAGTTTGTAAGAAACCTTAAAAAGCAGAATTCTAGGGATGATAAAAGTGGTCTGGTCGCTGATCAGAAAGTCGGAAAAGGAGTTGCGCCTTCTAAATTGGGTATCGAACAGGTTTGTCGCCGAAAGCTCGAAGCCCCATGGACTGTCCTCTTTTTGATAGAACAATGAAGCATTGGCCAGGTTAAAGGTATTGGTGATGCCCTGTTCCCGATTTTCGTAATCTATCTGTTTAAAATCCGCCTTTAGTTGAAAATCCCTTAAAAAATCATAGGAGAGCACCCCAAAGAACTCCCTGTTTACAAAGGTGTTCGTAAGTGCCGAGGTCTGGAAAGATGAAGGTTCAAAGGAATAGCCCACTTCCAGGTTGGGCAGTTTGTCAAAAAAGGTCTCCGCTTTTCCTGTCAAGGACAGGGACCTGGAAAAGTTTTTGGAAATGTTACCGTTGACCAATTGAAAGAACTCATTGTAGCTTCCAGAGGTTTCTACCCCCAACTTAACATTTCCTATCTTTTTGCTAAAATTGAAGTTCCCGGTCAGGGAATTCTCCGGTCGGTTGAAGACCGTAAAGGTCACGAACTGGTCTATCCCGTCCAAAACCGTGGTGTTCTTGATGCTCTGGCTTTTGCGGTTGTAAAAAATATTGGTATTCAGGTTAAGTCCCCTAAAAAGACTGAATTTGTAATAGCTTAGGGAAAACGTATGAAAGCGTTCGTTAGAGAGGTCGGGATTGCCCAACAATACACTGTTGAAGGAATTCAACAAAAAATTACCGAATAACCGATTGCTTCGTGGAAAGCGTAGCCGTTGACGGTACCTGAAACGTAGTTTTTCACTACTGTTGAATTCCGCTTCCGCATTGAACTCCGGTAAGATGCTTGCCGTGGTATTGCGAACGGTGGTAGCCTCTTGGGTATTGTCCCAAAGGTAGTTGTGTAAAAATAGCCCCGACTTTACCGTAAAGATGCCGCTTAAAAATTTGTACTCCAACCCTAAAAAGGTATCGGTAAACCGATAATAGATTTGGTTGCCAAAGCCGTTCTCCGAAAAATCGTTGACGTCGCCATCACCCAAACGCTGTACTTCTTGGGTGGAACTGGAATCGAACAGGAGATTGGCACCTATCGTCGTGTAGAGGTGGTTAAAATTGTTCAATACCCAGTAATCCTTGGCAATCACATCTATTGTTGTGGATCGTCTTTCCCGTTCTTGGAGGATGTCTATTTGTTCATCTTCCCTTATCGGTATCAAGCCTTCCAAAAAGCCTTGGTCCGTTACCCAATTGTTGGTAGGGGTACTTTTTACCACATTGACCGTGCCTTCCAAACTTAGGGTCTGTGCCCGGGAAAAGCGTTTGCTGTACTCCACGTTCTGTTTAGTATCAATAGCCTCCAAAGAGGTATTGGTGGTAAAGGTATTGTCCCTGCCCGGGCTTTGTGTCAACAGCGACCCCAAGCTGCTGTTATTGGTCAATTTTACAAAGGTATTTGCGGCAAGGTCCTCTTTGGAATTAGGTTCATAATCCAAGGTGAGTTTGCCCAATAGGAAGAAATTGTCC
Source organism: uncultured Croceitalea sp. (assembly GCA_937959125.1). Lineage (GTDB taxonomy): Bacteria > Bacteroidota > Bacteroidia > Flavobacteriales > Flavobacteriaceae > Croceitalea. The sequence continues at coordinate 2,315 of CALGQU010000209.1, read as the reverse complement.
AAAGCATTGGTATTGGAACGGTTTTCATCAAAAGGGGCGTTGTTGTTGCTAAAAGTATTCAAGGTATTCACCTGCGTTTCCGTATCACTACCGCTAAGGATCAAAAAACTGTTGAGGTCCGTTTTTTTGGAAAATGACTGCCTTAGGTTCAATGCCGCAAAACGGTTGGTATTGGCCTTAAACTCGTTATTGGACAGAAATTGGGAAAAGTCGTCATTAGATAGTGCTACGTACCCCCGGATATCCCCTAAAAGCTTACCGAAGCCCCCGTTGAATTCTATATAGTCCCCCAGTTCAAAGGATTTTACCCCTATGTTGTTTAAATCACTGATAAAATTGAGTGTCGTCTTTGGACTGTAATAGAACAGGTTGGGATGGACGATGTAACGTTCTTGTGGGCCTCCACCAACTTCGACGTCGCCAAAGGCGAATTTCTTCTTGTCCTCCTTTAGTTTGATGTTAAGGGCCAGCTCATCGGAATCTTGGAGGCCCTTTAAAAAACCGATACTGTTGTAGTTGTCCAAGACCTGCACTTGGTCCACGGCATCGGCAGGAATATTGTTCACCGCCAATTTGCTGTTGCCCGTAAAAAAGGTCTTGTCCTCTACCAATACCTTGGTGACTTTTTTACCTTGGGCGGTGACGTTACCCTCGCGGTCCACTTCTATACCGGGGAGTTTTTTCAATACCTCACGCAACTTGCGTTCTTGCCCGTTGACAAAGGCATCCGTATTATAAGTAATGGTATCTTCTTTAACCTCAATGGGAATCTTATATTTCAGGACCACTTCATCCAACTGGTTGGTCTTTGGGGTCAAAACCAAATCTTTGGTCTCATCTTGTAAGGCTGTATATTCAAAAACTAGTTTTTCGTAGCCTAGGTAGCTTACCTCAATGGAGTAGGTTACTCCTTTTTCTAATTTTAACTGGTATTGCCCTTTTTCGTTGCTTATGGCAAAAGATATATCTATGGAATCATCAGGCGGAAAAGCTAGTATGTTTGCGTAACTTAATAATTTGTTATTTGACGAAATATAGCCTTTAAGGTAATATTCTTGAGAGGATATTGAGGGAATAAATAAAATGTAAATAAAAAAAAGAAAGAAGAAAGAAGTTGGGCTTTTCAAAATTAATTTTGAAGGGTGGTTATAATGCTCGCAAGTTTTAGGTATTTGTTTCAGTAAAAAAATAAAACTATACTATCAACCTTTGAGGTTTTTCGAAAACTCTAAAACAGATTTTTACTGGTTTGTCAAAAATTGAATAGTAAAGTTTAGCTAAATCCCGTTACATCTAAAAAATTATAGTTTAAAACCATTGTGCAATAAAATAATCAACATTTTAGTTTTTTAGTGAAAAACTTTTAAAACGATTTAGAGCTATTTTAGTTACAATACTGTCAAATTCTTTTTGACTTACCAAAAACCCTTTATTCATTTTGGTGATGTCTTTAAGGTCTACTTTTTTTCTGACAATAATATTAGTCATTTTCAACTCTATTTTTGAATTGTCTAGTTCTAAAATAAGTCCGGGCAAACCAAAATAACCAGCTGGCCCAAAGAAATTCGGTAACTCCGGACAAAACCAAGCAGTAACAGGAAATTTGAATTCTCCTTTACTGTTATTGATGACATCCGTAGTCTTTGCTAGATAACATTTATAACCATTTATGGTTTTAACCTTATTTGTAATCTGCCAATCTTTGATATCCATTTTCACTTTAAAATTTTCTCCTGCAAATTCTTTTTGGTTTATACAACTTTCCTCGAATCTATTAAGATAGAAAACACCACTTGTGCCACCAAAAGAATTAGATAGTTTAACCAAAGCCTCGTTTTGAGATTCAGAATCTAAATGTCTTTTAATTTGAAAAACAGAATGACCCCCTTGAATTTGCAGAACATATTCTTTTTGAGAAACAATCTTTGACAGTTTTTCCTTTAATCCAAGATTATCCTGCGCATTAAAAGAGTTCTGGGATGTGGAGAGCTCTTTGCTATAGATTATATCAAAGTTTTTCTCTGATTGAGCTATGACATCAGCTGTAAAAAGTATCAATACTAAAGATATAAAAAAGATGATATTTTTTCTATTTTCTTTTGCTTTCATAAAGAATACCAAAGATTGGACAGATTAAATTAGATTGATTCAGCTACAATACACAATACACCAAAGGCATAACCCGTTACATAAGCCTCTTCAGCCGAAAATCCAGCTTCTAATGCTGCTTCAAAAACCGCAACCGCCAAAGCACCACAATCTGCTGAAACTAAATCACTTTCAACAACCGAATAACTCATTTCAGTTTCCTGAAG
>CALGQU010000208.1 GCA_937959125.1 uncultured Croceitalea sp. | reverse complement strand
TTCTAACCAACTGAACTACCAGACCAATGATTTTACCTCGAAAAAATCGAGATTTCCGCAACAGCGGAATTCAAATCTTGTTACTATCGCCTTTTTCAGGCGATTTAAAGTTTATGATAAGCTTTTCGTAAAAGGTACGGTTTCTTTGCTTTTTAAGAAATCGTTCCCGTGAAATAGCTTCTTTTCTAGTTTTATATTCTTCAAAATAAACCACCTTCCAAGGTAGCTTTTTACTCGTATAGTTGGATAGTCCATCATTATGATAAGCTATCCTTTTTTCGAGATTATCAGTTTGCCCTATATAGTATGAGGCATCCTTAAAACTCTGAAGTATATAAACAAAATACAAATTAAAGAACGTTTTTCTTGCCTGACAGGCAGTCCCGAGTGCTCGGGATAACCAACTGAACTACCAGACCAATGATTTTACCTCGAAAAAATCGAGATTTCCGCAACAGCGGAATTCAAATCTTGTTCAAATGCTTTTTGCAAAGCGATTGCAAATATACACTCACTTTTCGGTTTCAACAATATTTTTTTTGGTAAAATTTACTTGATAATCGAGATTTAAACCTGACTCCTACCAAGCAAGTTGCCCTGTAGCTTCCTCAGCTATTTTCAAAGCGTCCATTACGACTGGCTCTTGGTCCTTTACTTATCCAAATTTTTGCCGCTCCGTCATAAACGTGTTCAATATAGTCGCAAAGCTACCATGGATATCCGCTTCCACATACTTGATTCGGTATTGTGAACATTTCAACTTTAAATCATTGGTATAAGCCTGCACCTCCCTTTTATAGCTTAATTTGATATTCTCTGCATACAGGTCAATATGTTTTCCCGTTTCTACATCAAAAAAACGTTTTGGGGTGTTGTCAAAATTAAATTCCGCTTCCAGTTCTTTGTCCATTAAATGAAAAAGAACGACCTCATGTTTATTGTACTTAAGGTGCCGCAAAGCCTCAAACAACTGCGTTGTCTCTACCTGGGTCTGTAACATATCGGAAAAAAGAAATACCAGACTTCTACGATGCAATTTCTCCGCAATTTGGTGAAGGTAATGATAGGTACGGGTTTCTTTTGATGGTTCCGCTTCTACGGTAATAGCATTTAAGCGATCCAACAACATTTGAAAATGACGTTCACTACTGCGTTCCGAAACATAAAAATCATAATCCTTGGCATAGATACTAAGGCCTACGGCATCGCGCTGTTTTTTAAGGATGTTCATTAAAGCGGCTATGGCCAAAACACCAAATCCTATTTTATTTAAATTCTCAAGGGATAGCTGCTTAACGTGCGGGTAATGCATAGAGGCTGAGTTGTCCAATATCATATGACACCTTAAATTGGTCTCCTCTTCATAACGTTTGGTGTACAGCTTATCCGTCTTGGCAAACAGTTTCCAATCGATATGCTTGGTACTTTCCCCCGGATTGTAAATCTTGTGCTCTGCAAATTCTGCGGAGAAGCCATGGAAAGGACTTTTATGGATACCACTAATAAAACCTTCTACTACTTGCTTTGCCAAAAGCTCAAGGTTCTGGAATAGCTTGGCATTATGTAATTCCGTTTTTACGTTCATGACCCCCTAAGATAAAAGAAAAAGGCCTGGTTTGCACCAGACCTTTTCAAATAGTTAACAACTACCCTAGACTACAACAATGCGTCTATGGCATCTGTATAGGTTTTCTTTGGTGATACCCCAACCTGGCGGTTGATGATCTCCCCATTTTTAAAAACCAATACGGTTGGAATGTTACGTACGCCGTATTTGGCCGCAAATTGCTGATTGGCATCAACATCTACTTTACCAACGACAGCTTTTCCTTCATATTCCGTGCTTACCTCATCTATGATAGGGCCTACCATACGACAAGGACCACACCATGCCGCCCAAAAATCCACGACTACCGGTTTATCACTTTTTAAAACAACTTCATCAAAAGTTGCATCTGTTATTTCTAGTGCCATTTTATTTACGTTTACTGTTATGCAAAGTTAGTCAATATTAGTGCTGTTTCCTTACCTTTTGAATATTTGTATTGCTTATTGGGCAATTGGAAAACTTTATACTCAAGCTATCAAATAATAAGATACTTTAAATCTGTCTTTTGCCGCAAACAAACCTTTTTAATGCAATATCCAATAGAAAAGGCGTCCAAATGGCCGCCTTAAAAAACCAAAACTAGTTCTTTTCTTAGATTTATAGCTTTTCAAATGCTAAGAATATCCTATTGTCCATACGGGTATTCCTATCCCGTTCCCCCACTAACACCACAAAGTCTTGCTCGCTAAAAGAGGCAGCCCTCCAAGCTTTGTCCAAAGTATTTAAGGCAGCATCATTCCCAGATATATGTAAACTGAACACAAGGCCGTTGCCATCTTCCGTAAGGGACCATTCTTGCCCCACAACGCTTCCATTTATAGTGACACTTACGGTACCGTTGAGGTCAAAATCAAAAGTGTAGCCGTCAAAATCTGAAGTGGTATCCGTGACGTCCCTAGGGTCCTCAAAAGAATTATTCTGTCTGTACCTTCTAATCTTCCATGCACCTTCCGCAATTAATGCTTTTATTTCTGCAATATCGGCAGCGGCCTCTTTCCCATCATCGTTGGTTTCATCACTTCCTGTTTCATCAGCATCTTCTTCACTTTCTTCCTCTTCTTCGTCACCGTAGTCTTCATCGTTCTCTGCTGAATCATCATTCTCCTCAGAATCCTCATCCTCTGACCCCTCATTTTCATCTTCTTCGCCTTCACCTTCCTCTTCCGATTGATCACTTTCAGAATCTTCATCCGTAGACTCTTCTCCGTTTCCTTCTTCGGTTTCTCCTTCTTCCCCTGTCAGCACTGCGTCATCCGAAGTGTCCGTTTCCACGGCAACTTCTTCCGTTCCATCGCCAATCAATCCATCAAAAGGTTCCTCTTCACAAGAAACCAACAATGCCATTACAACAATACTCAATACTACTCTTTTCATTAATTTGCTAGTTATAAGGTTTAATGCGGATAAAACAATCGAGCCACAATAAACCCTACCAAAAACAACTCAATTCAATTTATAGTGGATTTCCTGTTCTTCCAAATGATGTAGTAATTCACTGGTAATGTTCACCTTCTGTTTTCTACTGGAGAGATTTAATTTTATTTCTTCTTCCATCTCATAAATGATGAAATTTAGGGGATGGCTTCCTTTATACGAACGCAACGTATCTTTTAAAGCCATGATCCGTTGTTCCTGAAGCGCGGCAACATTAAGTTTTATGGTCAGTTTTTTGGCATAGGTATCCATTACATCCTGCAATTGCTTAAAGTCATTGTATTGCAACCGTGGTTCCCCTTTTTTTCCAGTTTCGCGGTTCACCCAACCTTCCCTTACGTATACTTTAAGGTACGCAAAGGAATTGATCATCAAAAAATGTCGGAATTTGAGGTACTCTTCACCAAAAATCCGGAACTCATGGGTATCTGTATAATCCTCTAAAGTAAAAGCGGCCCAGCCTTTTCCATTCTTTGAAATCCGGTGTTGCACGTCCGTTATTACCCCGGCAAAAGAAAGTTCCCTATTCACGTACCCGTCCAAACTATCTTTAAATACGGATACGCTAGTATTACAAAAAGCGGTGATTTCCTTTTTAAAATCGTCCAAGGGATGTCCAGAAAGGTAAATACCCACCACTTCTTTTTCCCTACGCAGTTTTTCCATGGTACCCCAATCTTCGCAGGGTGGAACGGTAGGTTCCGGAATTTGGACCTCACTGGCATCTCCAAACAAACTTACTTGCGCAGAGTTTTCGTTTTCTTGGAACTTGGCCCCATACTTGATCACCTTTTCCAAGAAGGTAATATCATCGCCCGTATGATGAAAGTACTGTGCCCGGTGGGCATCGCCAAACGAATCAAACCCTCCGGCAACCGCCAAGTTTTCAAAGGCCTTCTTATTAGCTGCGCGAAGGTCTACACGTTTGGACATATCAAAAACCGATTTAAAAGCCCCATTTTCCTTGCGTTCCTCAACAATAGATTCTACAGCAGAACGCCCTACTCCTTTTATGGCCCCCATACCAAAACGGACGGCATAATCCTTATTGACCGCAAACTTGTAAAAGGATTCGTTGACATCAGGGCCCAAGACATCCAAGCCCATTCGCTTACATTCTTCCATAAAAAAGGTGACCTGCTTAATGTCGTTCATATTATTGGATAGCACGGCCGCCATGTATTCTGCAGGATAATGCGCTTTTAAATAAGCGGTTTGGTAGGCGATATAAGCATAGCAGGTAGAATGGCTTTTATTAAAGGCATAGGAAGCAAAGGCCTCCCAGTCTTTCCATATTTTTTCCAATACCTCCCGCGGGTGGCCGTTCTTTTCGCCCCCGTCCAGAAACTTGGGTTTCATCTTTTGCAGAACGGCAAAAATCTTTTTTCCCATGGCCTTTCGTAAAACATCGGCATCACCTTTAGAAAAGTCCGCCAATTTCTGGGACAGGAGCATTACCTGCTCTTGGTAGACCGTAATACCATAGGTTTCACTTAGGTACTCCTCCATATCCGGAAGGTCATAGGTAATTTCTTCTTCCCCGTGTTTACGGGCGATAAAGCTGGGAATGTACTCCATAGGCCCCGGGCGGTACAGGGCATTCATGGCAATAAGGTCGTCAAAAACCGTGGGTTTCAGGTTTTTCATATGCTTTTGCATCCCCGGGGATTCATATTGAAAAATCCCAACAGTATCTCCCCTTTGGAAGAGCTCATAGGTTTTTTCATCATCCAACGGAAAATCGTCCGGCACCAACTCTTCCCCTGTTCTGGCTTTTACAATTTTAACGGTATCCTTGATCAAGGTCAAGGTTTTCAAACCCAAGAAATCCATTTTAAGGAGCCCCGCACTTTCCACCACGGAATTGTCAAACTGGGTGACGTATAAATCCGAATCCTTTGCCGTGGCAACCGGCACAAAATTGGTAATGTCATCTGGGGTAATGATGACCCCACAAGCGTGTATCCCCGTATTACGTACGGAACCTTCCAAGGTCCTTGCCATTTTTAGGGTCTGTCCTTCCAAATCGTCCCCCTCAGAGATATTGAGCAGCTGATGTACTTTCTCCAAATCGTCTGCCCGGAATTTCTGCTTTAGCTCCGCATCTGACTTCCCAAAAATCTTGCCCAGCTTGGACATGGTGGGGATCAACTTGGCAATACGGTCCGCATCGCCCAAGGGCAAATCCAAAACCCGTGCCGTATCCCGTATGGAGGATTTGGCGGCCATGGTACCGTAGGTGATGATTTGCGCTACTTGATTGGCCCCATATTTATTGATCACGTAATCCATGACCCTACCCCGTCCCTCATCATCAAAATCAATATCGATATCGGGCATGGATACCCTGTCCGGATTTAGGAACCGCTCAAAAAGCAGGTCGTACTTCATGGGGTCTATGTTGGTGATCTTTAGGCAATAGGCCACTACGGAACCCGCAGCGGAACCCCTACCCGGACCCACGGAAACATCCATATTCCTAGCCTCCCTAATAAAATCTTCAACAATCAAAAAATAGCCGGGATAGCCCGAATTTTCTATGGTTTTTAATTCAAAATCTATTCGTTCCGTTAGCTCATCCGTAATTTCCCCATAGCGCTCTTTGGCTCCTTTATAAGTAATGTGTTTAAGATAAGTATTCTCACCTCGCTTTCCTCCATCCGTTTGATCTTCGGCTACTTTAAATTCAGAAGGGATATCAAACTCCGGCAACAAAACATCGCGGGCCAAATCAAAAGGCTCTACTTTTTCCACCACCTCTTGCAGGTTAAAAATAGCTTCCGGAAGGTCGTTAAAGAGTTCCTTCATCTCATCGGAAGACTTAAAATAATACTCCTGGTTGGGCAAGCCATAACGGTATCCACGACCGCGTCCGATGGGCGTATTCCGTTTTTCCCCATCCTTTACACATAGCAAAATATCATGGGCCTCCGCATCTTCTTGGTTTCCATAATACGTATTGTTGGAGGCGATCAATTTTACCTGATGCTCTTTGGCAAAACGGAGCAATACTTGGTTGACGCGATCTTCATCTTCTTGTCCGTGGCGCATCATTTCCAAATAGAAGTCATCGCCAAACTCGTTTTTCCACCATTGCAAAGCTTCCAAGGCTTGGTTCTCACCTACATTCAGGATTTTGGCAGGGACTTCCCCATACAAATTCCCGGAAAGCACGATAATGTCTTCTTTATATTTTTTGATGATTTCCTTGTCTATCCGCGGCACATAGTAGAAACCATCCGTATAGGCTATCGAGGACATTTTGGCCAAATTATGGTAGCCATTTTTGTTCTTGGCCAGAAGAACGATCTGATATCCGTAGTCTTTTACATTTTTGTTGGTATGGTCCTCGCAGACAAAAAATTCACAGCCAATAATGGGCACCAGTTCTTTTCCGGTAGGTGTTTCCCCTTTTTCTAGTGCTTCTGCATTTTGTTCTTTGATCGCTTTGTTATGGGCTTTGATCTCCTTTACAAAATGAAAGGCCCCCATCATATTGGCATGATCCGTAAGGGCCACGGCAGGCATTTGCTTTTCGGCGGCTTGGCTCACCAATTCCTTAATGGACATGGTCGATTGAAGGACCGAAAATTGGGAATGGTTGTGCAGGTGCACAAAATCCAACTGTGCCAGATCCTTTTTATTGGCCTCAAGTTCCGTGGTAGAAATGCCGCCGGTATCCTTTTCCCAAAGAGAATCTGCAATTTTTTTGGAGGCCGTTTTTAGGTTGATATGTTTTAAGCCGATCAATGCAATGGGCTGCGGATTGGCCTCTGAGAAATTTTGGAAATAATCCGGTTGTACATCCAGCTGTTCCGTGGTGTACTGTCTTTTACGCACCAATTCCAAGAAACACCGGGTGGTGGCCTCCACATCTGCAGTGGCATTATGTGCCTCTGCAAAGGGTTCCCCAAAAAGAAACTCATGGAGTTCGGTAAGGGTGGGCAGTTTAAATTTGCCACCGCGTCCCCCGGGAATTTGACAAAGGCTAGCGGTATGTTCCGTACAGGTATCCAATACCGGGAGTTCTTGCAAAGGATTGGAAACCCCTTCCCTATGGAATTCCGCACCCATAATATTCACATCAAAACCAACGTTTTGCCCAACAATGAATTTTGACTTGGCCATAGCCTCGTTAAAACGTTCCAAAACTTCACTTAGTGGAATCCCCTCTTGTACCGCCAAGGCCGTTGAAATACCATGGATCTGTTCTGCTTCATAGGGGATATTGAACCCCTCCGGTTGTACCAAATAATCTTGACGCTCCACCAGACGGCCCATATTATCATGCAATTGCCATGCAATTTGTATACAGCGTGGCCAATTGTCCGTATCGGTTATGGGGGCGTCCCAACGTTTTGGAAGTCCGGTAGTTTCGGTATCAAAAATGAGGTACATAGGTAGAAAACAAATGAATGATTAAAAGTAGCCAAAACCCTTTTTTTGAAAAAATGGAGTTGTAATGCGTTATTAACAAAATGAAAATTGTACGCAACTAAAATTTTGGGGATTAACAATACTGTAGATACGCCCACAAGGAGCGACAAACGGGTAAGTCTTTTAAAAAAGTGTGATTCTTCAGTTATACCACAAAATAAATTCCATTTTTTTTACCTATAAACGAGAAGCTATCAACCAAAAAAAGGAGGTCAGGAATTATTTGGGATTATGATTTGCTGACCTTCAACGCTTCTTTGTTTAGAGGTTAAGAAGGCTAGGTTGCCCAGATTAAGCTTTTTGAGGTAGTGTCCCATGGAAATGAGCACAAATTCGATTTCGATTTTTTATACCACTAGAATATCAACTTTTTAAAGTCAATGTATTGTGGGATGTTACCAATAATTGCCTCGATGCCGTGGCAGCCTTGTTTTATTCTTTCGATTTCCTGTTGTGACCACAGCTTTTCCTTTGCTCCTATATATGACGCCCCAACATTTTTAGGGTCCGGTAGTTTCGGTATCGAAAATGGAATCTAGAACATGCTTGATTTTTTAACTAAAAAGCCCTGTTAGCAAAAAAAATAGCGTTGTAGT
>CALGQU010000207.1 GCA_937959125.1 uncultured Croceitalea sp. | reverse complement strand
GGCCGCCTCATAAAGCAGCTCCATAAGAGGCTTGTTATAGATAGCCAAAATTTCTTCCTTGGTCCAATTATGTCTTTGTGTTGTCATCATTCAAAAATAGGTATTTCAACAGTATTTTTCACGCTCTTTTTAGAGGTTTTGGCATAGGGTAGGATTATCCTTGGGAACTATTTTTTTCCGCATTACCTCTATTTGGTCCAAGTATTACTCCCGTCATTTTAGACCTACGTTTAACAACAAGCCTTTAAACTTCAATCATTGATAGGGAAACGGGGAAGGTTTCCCCTCTACAAAGAGGGGACTAAGGGGTGTGTAATTTATCAAACCTAAGGAGTACAGTACACCTAGTGCTCTTTTTGAATTCCTTAAAAACACCTCCCTCAATCCCTCCTTATTAGGAGGGAAGAACTTATTCCTCCTTTCTCTTTGGAGTAGAGGACTTTTTAGTTTCTACTTGGGTTTCATCCCCATCTGTAACATCCTTCCCTTTCAAATATTCCGGCAACTGCATACCGGCCATATTGAACATTTCCTGTAAGGGGGGTACGGATTTGTACATCCCGGAAATAAAGTTGGCCGTGCTATTTTTGCCATCCCCGGTTTTAGCTCCGGAATCCCACACCGTCACCTTGTCGATCTTGATGTTCTTAATGGCTTCTGCTTGGGTTTTGACCAGCTCTGGTAATTTATCGGCCACCAATAACAAAACGGCATCTTTTGGACTGTCACCAGCAGCTTTAACGATCTTGTCCAGACCTTCAGCCTGCTTACTCAATACTTCTAAAATACCTTGGGCTTCCGCCTGCGCTTTGAACAAAATGGCATCGGCCTCACCTTTGGCTTTTCTACGTATCATTTCCGCTTCAGCCTCAGCATCGATTTCAACTTTCTTTTTATCAATCTCGGCAGGTACCACAATATCGGCCATTTGAGAGCTGCGCTCCCTTTCCGCCCTGGCGATTTCTGCGTCTTTTTCAGCCGCATACGACTCTTCCAAAGCTTTTGCCGATTGTACTTTTTCTGCAGCGATGGCCGTTCTTTCCGCTTCCGCCTCGCGCTGGCGACGTAACGAATCTGAGTTGGCCACATTGATTTTTGCAATATTCTCACCTTCGACCGCTTTGGCGTTTGCCGCAGCTACTTGGGTACGCTCATCTTGTAAAGCATTTGCCTCTCCAATGGAACCGTCCCTGTTTTTCTCCGCAACCGATTTACGTGCGGCGTTAATGGCATGTGCCGCAGCTTCTTTACCCAAAGCTTCAATATAACCGGACTCATCCACAATATCCGTAATGTTTACGTTGATGAGTTTAAGGCCCACTTTCTTTAATTCTGATTCTACACTTTGGGAAATATTCGTCAAGAATTTATCCCTATCCGAATTGATCTCCTCGATATCCATAGAGGCAACAACCAAACGTAACTGCCCAAAAATGATTTCCTTGGCCAGATCTTGCACCTCTTGCATACCAAGGCCCAATAAGCGCTCGGCGGCATTTTGCATAATTCCTGGCTCCGTAGATACCCCTATAGTAAATCTAGAGGGTACGTTAACACGAATATTCTGTTTACTCAACGCATTTGCCAAATCAACCTCAATGGAAATGGGGGTCAAGTCCAAAAACTCATAGTTCTGGATTACCGGCCAAATAAAGGCGGCCCCACCATGGATACATCTCGCAGAATTTCCTGAACCCACTTTTCCGTAAACCACAAGGATACGGTCTGAAGGACAGCGTTTGTACCTCCGTATAAAGGAGATGATAATGATGAAGAAAAATAAGATGGCGAAACCTATCGCCGCCAAAGTGGCGCCTCCGCCCAGTTGTAAGGGTATGTGTATCATGTTGGTTATGTATTTAAAAGGTTAACAATTAATATTCCTGTAGCGGTAACGTCCGCTACTTTGACGACATTACTTTGGACCAGATCTTGGTCTTCATCTGTCAATGCCTGCAGTTCCCGTAAGGTGCCTTGTACATTGACGCTCACTTTTCCAATTTTACTGCGGTTGGCACCTATGGTAAGATAGACCTCCCCAATCTGTCCCACGGCATTTTTTAGTTTTAAGGTGCCGCTACTTTGCAATTTTGCCAAGTAGTAGAATAATGCGGCCATGGCAAACATCATGATCAATCCGCAAAAAACGGATATGGCAATGGTTGCACCAGTAGATAAGCCATTCTCGATACATGAGATTCCAGACCAACCAAAAATGGTTAAAAAGCCCATAAGGTTTTTAAAGGACAGGAATTGAAAGCCAATTCCCGTATCCCCTTCAATATCAGTATCTACATCGCCTAAATCCTCCACATCGCCCCCTACCAAGGTCATAACAATAAGTATTAGCAGCAACACTGAACCCGCAATAGCGGTAATCCAATAAATTTTTTCAAAAAGCGTCAAGGCAGCAAACCAGTTTTCCATTGTAGTACGATTGTTGGTTAATAAAAAGATTAAGATAAAACATTACAACATTCCGTAAAGCTTATTTAGAAAGTAATACGGAGACCGCATTTCCACCAAAACCTACCGCATTCACCAAAACATATTGGATATTCTTTGGAGTAACCTTATAATCAAGATAAGGGACGGGAATGGCTTTTTGGTTTTGTAGCATCTGGATGGCCATTTCTAAGCTCAGCATCCCAGAGGCTCCAAAGGTGTGGCCTACTTTCCATTTATTCGTCGTCAAAAAAGGAATTTTGTTACAGAAAACTTTCTTTATGGCATTAAATTCCGAAGAATCCCCTTTAATCGTACCCGGTGCATGCATCACAATGACATCTACCAAAGTTGGGTCCAAACCTTGCAAGGCCATATGCATGGAATCTTGAAAACAGGCAGCATCCGAGGAGATGGACACATTGTGTTTTAAGGGTTCCGTGGCATAGCCAATACCAACTACTTTTGCCAAAGCGTTGGGGGCACTACCTTTTTCCAAACAGGCCATGGCCGCTCCTTCTCCCAAGACCATTGTATTTTTGGTTTTTTCTAAATCCAACGCGCGGCAAGGATACCCACCAGCTTGCTTAGGGTCAAGATTGGTTTGACAGTTTGATAGTGTTGGAATTCCTTCATTGGAATAAATTTTTAACGCTTTCATCTGTGCTATGGTAAACGGCGTTAAAGGCGCTTCGCTACCTCCAACCAAAAACGTATTGGTCAATCCGCTAGTAATCCAAGCCACACCGTTAAGTAAAGCATGCAAGGCACTGGAGCAGGTGATGGAATGTGAAATATCCGGGCCCTTGGTCTTTAAATCATGGGCCACCCAAGAGGCAATATTGCCCAAAGTGGTGGTTGGGGAAGCCAAAGTTGCCGTGGTGCCTTGATTCAGAAAATCGGTATGGTGCTTTTCAAAAAGTGTGGTTGCCCCTCTTGAGGACCCTATATTCACTCCAAAATCCACATTATTGGACCATCCGGCAATCTTAACAGCTTCCCTAGCGGCATAAATAGCGTATAAAACGGAGTCATCCAAAGCTTTATATCTTGGGTCTCGATCCCTAATAGCCTGTACATTTTTTTTGGAGGTTTTGGATAAAACCCCGGCCCAAACAGAATCCTCTTCCAATTTTATTGGGGCTAAAAAATGTTCATCTTTAGTGTAAGACTCCCAAACTTGGTCTGAAGTTTCGCCTAAGGAAGATATAGAGCTAACAGCAGTTATGGAGATAGGTTCTTTTAGCATGGTTCAAGGTTGCCACAAAAATAAAAGTTCTTACCTTCATAAAGCCCAAAAATTGGAAAAAGGATGGATAACGAATTGGTGCCACAACCCAGTTGGTGGAAACGGAATTGGAAATGGGTAGTGCCCGTTGGGGGATGTCTTACCGCAATTATTTTAGTGGTCATCTTGGTTTCTTCCTTGTTTTTTGGAGTGACCAAAATGATGCAAGGGTCCCAACCTTATGAATACGCCTTTGAGCTCATCAACCAAGATGAGGAGCTTATCGGGATTTTGGGCACACCTATTGAAAAAGATGGAATGGTACAGGGGAACATCAATTGGATCAACGGAAACAAAAGTGCTAAAATGACCATCCCTATTGCCGGGCCAAAAGGAACCGGCACCTTATATATTGATGCTACGGGAAAAGGTGAAACTTGGAACTATCATGAAATACGGGTTGAAGTTGCAGACCAAGAGTTGGATTTCTTGGAAGATGCGATGCAAACTGAATAACACCTTGTAAACCCATTTTAAAAAGAGGTTTATAGGTTATCCAACGCCTCTATAATGACATCATATATTTTTTGCAATTGATCGTTGGTAATTATGTAAGGCGGTAAGGTATAAATGGTATTGCCCAAGGGACGTAAGTTCACCCCTTTTTCCATAAAAAATAGGTACAGCCGGTCCCTGAGCGTTCCGTAACGCTCCATTTTGATATCCACATCCAAAGCTAATACTACCCCCAGACAACGAGCATCCTTGACTTTGGGATGGGTTTTTATCTGCGCAACAAAACGTTGGTGTTGGTTTTGTATATAGCTCCTTCGCTCCGTAATTTCCTTGGACTGCAATAGCTCCAAACCTGCCAAAGCGGCCGCGCAACCTAAAGGATGTGCACTGTAGGTATGGGCATGAAAAAAACCTTTGGCTACCTCATCGCTCAAAAAAGCATCAAAAATGGCTTGGGTACAACTTGTAATGCTCATGGGGAACATCCCGGCCGTTAGGGCTTTACTCAAACAAATAATGTCCGGTTTGTTTTCCAAGTTCTCCGAAGCAAAGTTTTTCCCCGTTTTTCCAAAACCGGTCATAATTTCATCTGCAATGCAGAGTACACCATTTTCTTTACATAGGGCAATTAAGGCATCCAAACCTTCCGCTTCATGAAACTTCATTCCAGCTGCCCCTTGTATCAAAGGTTCAAAAACAAAAGCGGCACAAGAATTTTCCTTTAAAACGGAACGTAATTGCGCCATTACTTCTTTAAGGTTTTCCTTTTGAGGCGTTGGAATACGTTTTACTTTCAATAAAAAATCCTCAAAAGGGCCGTTATAGGACGACAGTCCGGATGCACTCATAGCTCCAAAAGTATCGCCATGGAACCCCTCTTCAAAAGCAATCAAAGTATCTCGCTTATCATTTTTATTATGATGGTACTGCAGGGCCATCTTTATTGCCGCTTCAACAGCCGTGGAACCGTTGTCATTAAAAAAAATCTTGGCTTGGTTGTTCGGTAGAACGGTCATCAACTTTTCGGATAGTTCAATGGCAGGTTGGTGTGTAAACCCACTGAACATTACAAAATCCAGTTCCAACATTTGTTGGTGAACCTTGGTTGCGATAGCCTCGTTTCCATGACCGTACATGGCCGTATACCAAGAGGCAATTCCATCAATATATTCCTTGCCGTTCTCATCCCAAATCAAAGCCCCTTTGGCTTTTACAATGGGTAATGGAGCTGCCGCTGTTTTATGCTGCGTTAACGGGTGCCAAAGGTGTTTTTGATCCCTTTGCACCAAGCTTTCTTTCTCTGTTGAAGTTTTCAAATTGGTGATTTTACCTACATTGCAAAGATGGTAAAAAAGTGATGCATTTCAGTTTAATTGCGTTTTCGCTGCACTAAAATCATCTCTATCTTTGTAGAAATCCCAGCCCAATTAGCTTGACTATAATCATACCTTGTTACAACGAAGCGGAAAGACTACCTGTTGGTGCTTTTTTATCTTTTTTAAAAACCCAACAAGAAGCAAAAATCTGTTTTGTGAACGATGCGTCCTCAGACAGCACTTTAGGGGTCCTAAACCGTATCCAAGAACAGTTTAAGGAACGGGTAACTATCCTCACTAATGAAAAGAACCTTGGAAAAGCAGGTTCCGTGCGCAAAGGGATCCTTCATCTATTAGACGGTAAAAATCCCGGGGATATGGCCTACTTGGATGCAGACTTGGCTACTTCTTTAGAAGAATGTTATTCGTACAAACAGTATCTAACAGATGGCAAACAGTTTGTATTTGCATCAAGAATCCTTAAAATTGGTTCTGTAGTGGAACGAAAGTTTTCAAGGTTTTTTGCGGGTAGAATTATCGCCACCTGTATTTCTGCCATATTGGACTTAAAAGTATATGACACCCAATGTGGATGTAAAGTATTTACACCCAAAATGGGGGAAATTGTATTTACGGCACCCCTCTTGTCCAAATGGCTTTTTGATGTTGAGCTGTTCAGTAGAATACTAAAACATTACGGAAAACCCAAAGCCATTGCCTTAATGGAAGAGGTTCCCGTGAAGCGATGGGTAGACCAAGGAGAATCAAAAGTGAAATTGACATATTTCTTTAAACTATGGTTTGACCTCTACATCATCTGGAAAGCACATCAAAAACCCTAGTATGCAAGGTATTCCAACACAAATCGAAAAACTATCCGGGCGTACGGTTTTCCTGCTGTTATTTGGGTATGCCTTGGCGATACGTTTGCCCTTTTTTTTTAGGGATTATATTGATCGGGATGAAAGTACTTTTATTTTACTGGGACAGTCTTTGGTTGAAGGAAATCTCCCTTTTACCGAACTTTGGGACATAAAACCCCCATTAATTTTCTTCTTCTTTGCCTGTATCATCTACATTTTTGGGAAAAGTTTTATCGCCATACGCTTAACAGGAACGGTTTTGGTTGCCCTGACCGCTTTTTTTACCTACAAACTGACCGCCCAAGAAACTTCAAAGAAAGTAGCCCTTTGTATTGGTTTGCTTTGTGTGGTACTGCAAAGCCTTTTTGGCAGCCTACAGGGCGTCATGTCAGAACATATTGCCATGGCTTTTCTTACTCCGGCCCTATGGTTACTAACCAAAAAGAGCAATCCAGTTTGGATTTGGATTGTGGTAGGAATTTTAACGGGCTGTAGTTTAATGGTAAAACTAAATCTTGCGTATGTTGCCTTGTTTTTAGGGTTGGCTTTGTGTTATAGGCAACTACGGCAACAAAAATCCATTTATTCCGTAATTTCTCCTTTTCTGTATGGGATTGGCATTCTTTTGGTGATTGGCCTAACCTTTATTCCCTATTATTTTGATGGAACCAGCGCACTCTGGTGGCGATCCGTAATTGAAGCACCTTTGGCCTATGCAGGCGCAAGGGAATATTCTCCTTGGAAATTGCTGCTCTACTTTCTACCTTTCTTAGGGCTGTTTTGGGTAGGGTTTAAAAAGAAAATCTTTAGCTTGAACAATACTACCCTTTTTTACCTTACCCTTGCTTGTTTGGGAACCCTGCTTGCCTTTGTAAAAAGTGGACGTGTCAACGGGCATTATCTTATTCTAATTTACCCCATAATCCTCCCGTTGGTGGGGATGTTGGCTTCCAACTCCTTTTTGAAATCCAAGAAAATACTGCCAGCTACACTCCTAATTTTCATATTGGTTCCGGCCGAAAGCTATTTGGAATACTACGCGGTACTAAAACATAAAATAGAACGAAGCACTTTTTTTAACGGAGAAGGTATTTCCGTCCCCACGTATTTTAAGCAAAAAGGGATGGCCACTGACAGTCTTTATTTTGCCGAATATCATATTGGATATTGGCTTTTGGACACCCGGCCACCGACCAAGGCCGCAACGCAACCCAGTAATATTCTAAAGGATGAAATGTTTTTTGCTTACGATAACCCTAGAAAAACCGGTGGGGAAGAACTACAATTTATCTTAGAGCAGTACAGTCCAAAACATATCATTACCCGAAAAAACAGACGTGTTTTTGATAAAAAACAATACGCGGCAAATTTTTACATACAACTACAACTACGTAAACATTACCACCCTTTGGATACGGTGGACAATGCGGTTATCCACCAACGTTTAAAGCGATAACAATGTGTCTTTGAACGCTCTGGCATATTTCTTAATGATCTTCCGGTCAAAAAAAGACTCTTCTTCTATGCGCCCCAAACAAGGTAAGCCGGTCTTTTTTAGAATAATTTCCTCCGTAGTGGGATGCTCATTGCCACTAAAAAGTATGGCAGGCTTAAAACCTCTCTCCATAAGCGTATTTAGGGTCAATAGGCTATGGTTGATACTTCCCAAATAATGCCTGGAAACCACAATGACCTTATAGTCTGGTTGAATCAAATCCAAGATAGTGTCCGTATCGTTTAAAGGCACCAACAATCCGCCGGCCCCTTCAATGACCAAATGGTTCCCCGTTTTTGGCGGAACTATTTTATCCAGTCGTATGTCAACCTTATCTATGGCCGCAGCAGCATGCGGACTCATAGGGGTATGCAAGGCATAGCTATTTGGATGGATTACGGTTTTGGGATTGGATATGAGGTCGTGTACCTTGTGACTATCGGAATTGTCCAGATCACCTGCTTGTATGGGTTTCCAATAATCCGCTTCCAAAGCCTCCGTAACAATGGCCGAGGCTATCGTTTTTCCAACTTCCGTAGAAATACCGGTGATAAAATACGTCATGGTGCTGCCTTGGTTATAAATTCGCAATTGGTACAACGGTATTTTTTGGGTTCAAAAAAAGGAAAAAGTTTATACATCAAGGTATTCCTCTGGTAATACACTTCGGATTTTTGGGCCTTACAGTTAGGGCAGGTAATTAGAACACCTTCATCATCTACGGCATAATTCCTAACCTCATCCAATATGGCTTTTGCCCTTTCCCGATCTTTTTTATGTACTTGGAGTTTTATGCCACCTATGGCATTACTGGCAAATGGTTCTACCCCAACCGTATTTTCGTCCTTAAGGGTAACTACGATCCCTTCTGATTCCATCTTGCCCTTTATAATTTGGACATCTGCCAAAAACTCAAAACTTCCTAAAGTCACTAAATCCTTACTCATATATTTCTTTAATTGAACGAAGCAATGTTTCCATTTCTTCTTCTGTGTTATATGCATGTAAACATATGCGCAGGCGCTCATTGCCCAAAGGCACCGTTGGTGATAGAATAGGTCTAACATCCAATCCTAATGTATAGAGCTGTTGGGCCATCTGTTTTGCCTTACGGTTACTATTTGCCATGGCAATCTGTATGGCTGCATTACCGGTTAAAAATAGTTTTTCCAATTGTAAATTGGCCATCCTATCCTTAAAATAGCTTATTCGCTTGGATAGGGTTTTGACCGCTTGTTTCCCTTGTTCACTATCCAAATGTATAAAAGCGGCTTGAAGCAGTGCCAAATTATAAGGGGGCATTGCCGTAGTATAGATGAGGCTACGGGCAAAATTGACCAAATAGGTTTTTAATAGTGCACTCCCTAAAATAGCGGCCCCGTGGCAGCCCATGGCTTTTCCAAAAGTTATAATAAGTGCGAATACCTGTCTTTCCAATCCAAGGGTGACCAAAAGACCTTTTCCAAAAACCCCAAGGGCATGGGCTTCATCTACCACCAAATGAATTTTCTGCGCATCGCAATAGGAAGTAAGTTGTTGTAGATTTGGGGAATCCCCATCCATGGAGAATACGGATTCCGTAACCACGTATACTTCTCCGTTGAAATCGTTTTTTCGGCAACGTGCTACGGCCTCATTAAGGTCTTGGATGTCATTATGCTTAAACTTATAGGATGTTGCGTTCCCCAATTTGACCCCGTCCCGTATGCTGGCATGGACCAACTCGTCATACAATACCACATCGCCCCGTTGCGGAACCGATGAGAAAAATCCCAAATTGGCATCGTAACCAGAGTTAAACAACAAGGCGCTTTCTAAACCGAAATAACCACTTAAGTACTTTTCCAATGATCTATGCAACGCATGTTGCCCTGTGAGCAACCGAGACCCGGTAGCTCCATGTTGTATTTCCGTTTTTGAAAGGATTTCTTCCGTTGTTTCTTTAAGCTTAGGTTCCCTGCTAAAACCCAAGTAATCATTTGAAGAAAAATCAACCAAACTGGCACGCTCCTTTAGCTCCCGTAGGGCGTTATTCGTTGTTCTTTCCTGTAACTTGGCCGCTAATTTTTTTGGAAATCCTGGCATACTTCAAAAATAATTCCTTCCATGTGAATTCCGGTTCCTATTGTCTTCAATTCACCATTTTTCTTTGTTTCGGTTAAAGCCATCTCAAAGTAAAATCCAATAGACGTCTTTTTAGATGGGTATAGGGCGGCAATAACAATTGGATGATACTGGGCGTATACTGGCGCATGACCCCTCTTTGGTTGCTGAACTCCAAAAAACCAAAGTGCCCGTTGGACTTGCCAATACCGCTGTTGTTTACCCCGCCAAATGGAAGATGGGGATTGCCTATATGAATGGCGGAGATATTGATACAGCTCCCGCCAGCTGAAGTATTGGCCATAAAGAATTCAATATTTTTCTTGTTTTTGCTATAGATGTAAAGCGCTAAGGGTTTCTCTTTGGAATTGATGAGGTCGGTTACTTCATTCCTATTTGTATAGCTAAAAACGGGTAATATGGGCCCAAAAATCTCCTCCTGCATTAGTGCACTATCCAAAGCAACATCCTCCAAAACAGTAGGCGCAATATATTTTTCCGATGTTTTACAAACTCCGCCATGTACTAGCTTACTACCTTTATCTAAACTACTCTCCAAATGCCCTTTTAGCCTTTGATAATGTTTTTCATTGACAATGGCGGCATAATCCGCAGAGTCTGATGCGTCTTCGCCGTAGCTTTTCTTTAGTTGTTTTACCAAGGCCGCTAAAAATGCCCCTTTCTTATCTTTATGTACCAGCACATAGTCTGGTGCCAGACAGGTTTGTCCCGCATTAATAAACTTTGCCCAAACGATACGGGCCACAGTGGCATTGATATTTGCCGTTTCGTCTATGATTACGGGTGATTTGCCACCTAATTCCAAGGTTACGGAAGTAAGGTGTTTTGCTGCCGCTTCCATTACTATTTTACCCACCGTAGGGGATCCCGTAAAAAAGATGTGGTTGAATTTTAACTCCAATAAGGCTTGGGAAACAGCTATGCCACCTTCTACGACCGCAACTTCTTTTTGGTCAAAGACTTCTTCTATAATCTGTCGTATGACAGCAAGGGTGGCCGTAGTAAACTCAGATGGTTTTACCATGACCGTATTTCCTGCCGCTATTGCGGATACCAAGGGTGCGAATACCAATAGTACCGGGTAGTTCCAAGGTGCAATAATCAAGGCCATCCCTTTGGGTTCATAAACAACTTTTGAACTCGCTCCAAGCATCGTAATTGGTGTGCGCACAGGTTTGGGTCGCATCCAACTTCTAAGATGTTTAACGGCAAAATCAATATCACTGGTCACCGTATAAATCTCCGAGAGGTCTACTTCAGCAGCGGGTTTTTTGAAGTCCTTCCACATCGCGTCTTGCAATTCTTTTCGCCTAGTTGTAATCGCCTTGCGCAATCGCTTTAGTTTAGCTATCCGTTCCTTGGCACTGGTCTGACCAATTTCATGAAAGTTGCGGTATTGCTTTTTATAAATTTCCTGTAGTTCAGAAAGTGTAGTTGCCGTATCCATTCTTGATATTCCTAATTCGTGGGATATGCTAATATCGCCATTTAATACTATACTCTTACTAGAATCCAAGTTTAAGGGAAGTGATATCATATCGTATCTTTAAAAACAAGAATGATTTTACCATGATCCGTTATAAACCATGCGATTGCCTCGCTGAAATAGAACAGATAGTGCAGCTACAGCAAGAAAACCTACCTGATAACCTTTCCTTGGAGGAACGGGAAAAAGAAGGTTTTGTAACGGTTGTACATAGCTTGGAACTGTTGCAAGCCATGAATAAAAAATGGTCCCATACCTTGGCTTTGGTCAATGGAAAGGTTGTAGGCTATGCGTTGTCCATGCACCCAGACTTTGGAAGGGACATTGAAGTGCTTCTACCGATGTTCCAACAGCTTGAGATTATTCGTCCAAATACTTCCAAGTATATGGTAATGGGACAAATATGCATTGCAAAACCGTTTAGGGGTAAAGGCATATTTAGGGGCCTTTACCAAGCGATGCAAAAAAATTTGAGTACTCAGTTTACGGAAATCATCACGGAAATCGATGCCAACAACCAACGCTCCTTAAACGCCCATCTTACCGTTGGTTTTGTCAAAATTCTCAGCTACCGGACCGATACACGGGAATGGGTTTTGGTAAGTCTAAAAAAATAAACCCATCAATATGTGATGGGTTTATACAACTATATTTTTGAAGTACGCTATCTTAATCAGCCAATACAATTACCTTATTGTCCTTTAGTTCAATGGTACCACTGGTAATGGCCAAAACCGTTTCTCCATTGTTTCCTTGGGAGAATTTAGTTTGGAATTCCTCATCTATGGTAATATCCCCTTGTACCTTAACCTCGCCTTCCTGCAATAAAGAGACAATGGGCGCGTGGTTCTGTAACATTTGAAATTCCCCGTTGATTCCCGGTACGGTAACGGAAGTGACCTCTCCGGCGAACAATGTGGCTTCTGGTGATACGATTTCCAAATACATCTTTAAAATTTAGAATGTAGAATTCAGAATGCAAGAAATTTATCCTTACAAATCCATAAATCCTGAATTAACAAATTAGGCCTCGGCCAACATTTTTTCGCCAGCCTCAATAGCTTCTTCAATAGTTCCTTTAAGGTTAAATGCAGATTCTGGTAGGTGATCCAATTCCCCATCCATGATCATATTAAAACCTTTAATGGTATCTTTTATATCTACTAGAACCCCAGGAATACCCGTAAACTGTTCCGCTACATGGAACGGCTGTGACAAGAAACGTTGTACACGTCTTGCACGACCAACCGCCAACTTGTCTTCTTCAGATAATTCTTCCATACCAAGTATGGCAATAATATCTTGCAGTTCCTTATAACGTTGTAACAACTCTTTTACACGTTGCGCACAACCGTAATGGTCGTTCCCCAAAATGTCCGCTGTTAAAATCCTAGAGGTAGAATCCAATGGATCTACCGCAGGGTAGATACCAAGTTCCGCAATCTTTCTAGAAAGTACCGTGGTTGCATCCAAGTGGGCAAATGTTGTTGCCGGTGCTGGATCCGTTAAATCATCCGCAGGTACGTAAACCGCCTGTACAGAGGTAATAGATCCTCTTTTTGTTGATGTAATACGTTCTTGCATGGCCCCCATCTCGGTTGCCAAAGTAGGTTGGTACCCTACCGCAGAAGGCATACGACCTAAAAGTGCCGATACCTCTGAACCTGCTTGTGTAAAACGGAATATATTATCTACGAAGAAAAGGACATCCTTTCCTTGTCCATCACCTGCCCCATCACGGAAGTACTCTGCAATGGTCAAACCAGAAAGTGCCACACGCGCACGTGCTCCCGGTGGCTCGTTCATTTGTCCAAAAACGAAAGTCGCTTTAGACTCTTTCATCGCCTTCTTATCTACTTTGGTCAAATCCCAACCACCTTCTTCCATGGAGTGCAAGAAATCATCCCCATATTTGATAATTCCGGATTCCAACATCTCACGTAGTAAATCGTTTCCTTCACGGGTTCTTTCCCCAACTCCAGCGAAAACGGAGAGACCACCGTGTCCTTTTGCAATGTTATTGATCAACTCTTGGATAAGTACTGTTTTACCTACACCTGCTCCTCCAAAAAGTCCAATTTTACCTCCTTTGGCATAAGGCTCGATCAAATCGATTACCTTAATACCGGTAAAAAGTACTTCTGTAGAGGTCGATAAATCTTCAAATTTTGGAGCTTCCCGGTGGATTGGCAATCCTTTGTCGCCAGCCTTTGGCAAGTTTTCCATTCCGTCAATGGCATCACCGATTACGTTAAAAAGTCTTCCGTATACATCCTCACCAATAGGCATTTGAATGGCACTACCGGTAGCTACCGCTTCAACACCTCTACTCAAACCATCCGTGGAATCCATGGAAATGGTCCTTACGGTATTCTCCCCTACGTGGGATTGTACCTCAAGCACCAATTTTGAACCATCTTGCTTCGCTATTTCCAGCGAATCATAAATTTTAGGAATTTTGGTTCCCGATTCAAATTCAACATCAATTACGGGACCAATAATTTGGGCAACTTTACCTGTGACTTTTGCCATTTTTACGTGTTTCAAGATTATGTGGTTTCCAACAAAAGGAAATACCATCAATTTTCGGGCGCAAAGATAGGCTTTTCCCTTCTTTTAAAGAAACAACGGTTTTGTTTTTTTTGTACAAAAAAAAGCACCTCTTTAAGGTGCTTTTTTCGACTGTATTTTAATAGTGAGGCTAGTTGTTTATTGTCCAGGAAACAAAGTAAATGGACCCTATATTACCTGTCCCAACCGCATTTACATATTCTTCGTTGAGCAGGTTGGAGGCACCTGCTTTGAAAACGGATTTAATGCTTGGGATAGCGTAACTGATCTGTGCATCCAGAACGCTAAAAGAAGGAATCTGTCCATCTGCGAAACCAGCCTGCCAGAAATAGGTGTCACTCCATCTCCAATTAAAATTAAAACCGAAGTTTTTGAAGGCTTCCGTACTTCCAAAAGAAGCTTTTACCCTATGGTTAGGGGTATTAAAGTTGGTACGTACATCAGGGAAAGCGGCTTCGTTAAAATCCAAATCGTTGTACGTATAGTTTACTCCCAAATCAAATTTACCCAAACGATAATCCAGTCCTACTACGGCACCCCAAGAATCAATAGGGGCTTCTGAGTTGGTATAGGTTTGGTAAACCTGGGTATCCCCATTTTGAAGCGCTTGTAACGCCAAACCTTGTTCCGGTGTTGTGGGCACGCCATTGACAATTCCACTGGCATCCCCATAAAAAGGAACCAATACCCTACCATTTACAATAAAATTGGTAAACTGGTTAAAATAACCGCTTAAATCTACGGTCAGTTTTCCTATTTGCGCCCTGTACCCCAATTCAAAGGCGGTAACCTCTTCTGGCTGGATTACCGGAGTGGTCACCCCGGTGGGGGTTCCTGCTAACGCGGAACTTACGGAAAACGCATTTTCATAGGCTTGCCTACCTACTACCTCCGCTGTTGATTGTCCCGTTATACCCTGGCCCACCGTAGATATATCAAACGTTCTTATATCCCTATCCAAGTTATCCGGGGAAGACCCTACCAATACGGCAAGTCCTAGATCCAGACCTATAAAGAAATCTTGTGTTGTAGGGTTTCTAAAGGCTTGCTGAACAGAAGCCCTAATATTATGGTTTCTGCGTTCTCCCAATGTTAAGCCGGCAGCAAGTCTTGGTGAAAAAAGACCGTCCAAAAATTCGTTCTTATCAAATCGACCGGAAGCGGTAATCTTCAACCGTTCATCCAAAAATTTCTTTTGTGCTTGCGCATAGGCGCCAAATTCCGTGTACGAAATGGGTCCGTCAAAATCCGTAAAAATGGTCCCTTGGGAATCCAAACGGTATTCCCTCCATGAACCACCAACTTGTACGTCCGCCCAATCATTGATCAAATGGGCTAGGTTGTAGTTTCCATTAACATGGGAAAAAGCACTTTCATTGATCAACAAAGAACCGGTTCCCAAATCTGGATTTGAAGATACGGTACGAAAAGCATTGTCAAATTCCGCCGTTCCCGGTACCAATCTACCCGTATCAGCAGCAGCCCTAGCGGCGGCATGGGCTTGGGTCTCCGCTGCCTCCCTACTTAAACCTCCTTGAAAACCTGCCAAGAATGCCGGGATGTACGTTCCCGCATATTCCGTAAACCATTGCGTATCGGATTTCCATAATCTGTTGATATTGATCCCCGTAAACCGAACATCGTAAGAGTTACCTCCTGCTTCTTTGGTATTATAGGCCCTAACGAAAAAGTTGTCGTTCTTAACCTCCAATTTAAATTGTTGGTTGGTAAAACCA
>CALGQU010000206.1 GCA_937959125.1 uncultured Croceitalea sp. | reverse complement strand
CGTTTTTGAGCTACATAAAAAACTCTTTCTTTTTTAAGTTACCGTCAAATATGGTGTAGCTGTAATAATATGCACCCCAGTTTATTGATGCTTGCTTTTAACCGCACAGTAATCCGTAAGGTAAAAAGCATTGACCCTTGAAAAGAAAAGTTTTCAGTTGATTCTGCCGAATGGGAAATGGTAACAGAATAATTCTTAAAAAAATTTGGTATCACCTATTACATGAAATATGCCAATGAAATTCCAACTGCTATAACCACTAGTTTTCTTAGATTAAACGCATGGTTTTGCGAACTTTCAAAAAGAACTACCGTAGAAATATGAAGAAATACCCCAATAGCTACAGCTGTAAACTCTGTCGCGTATGAGGAAACAAATGCCGAGTTTTGGGCTAACCAACCTCCCAAAGGTGTCATCAAGGAAAACAAGCTTATGAACAAAAACGTATATCCTGTTTTTAGGTTGGAATTGATCAAAAAAATAGAAAGGATAATAGCTACAGGGACTTTATGCACCAATATGCCATAAATGATGCTCCCGTCATTGGCAATGGGAACACCCTCAATAAGGGCGTGTAAAGAAAGACTTAAAAAGAGGATCAAAGGAAAACTATTCTTTTTGAGATCCAAATGCATATGTCCATGTTCTGCGCCCTTGGAAAAGAATTCCAAGAAAACTTGAAGCAGAATACCGGCAAGAATACAAAGGGCAATGGATTTTGTATTTGATGCCCGGTATACTTCCGGCAACAATTCAAAAAAAGTAAGCGCCAAAAGAAAAGCCCCACTAAAGGCGAGCAATAGTTGTATGTTCTTTTGGTTTTTTGGTTTGGTAAAAAATACCATCGCAAAACTCACAAGTACGGCAAGTACCGGGAGCAAAAAAATCATGGGCCGGTTATTTATGGGTTGTAATGATAAGGCGCAAAATTAGCCTATTTTTGGGGAATACTAGAACCGATTATGGAGCAGAATTTTAAACTATTGGCCAAAACCCTGTACGGCTTTGAACCCTTGTTAGCCAAGGAGTTACGAAACCTGGGCGCCAGTGGTATTAAAGAAGGGGTTAGGAATGTAGCTTTTGAAGGTGATACGGGCTTCATGTACAAGGCCAATTTATCCCTTAGAACGGCATTAAAGGTTTTGAAGCCCATACATACCTTCAAAGTGTTTAATGAAAAGCAACTCTACCAGGAAATCTATGCCATGGATTGGACGGGATATTTTGATAGTACCAAAACTTTTGCTTTTGATACGGTCATGCATTCCGATGTTTTTAAAAATACCCTGTACGTATCGCAACGGGCAAAGGATGCCTTGGTCGATAAATTTAGGGATACGGAACGGGAAAGGCCATCGGTAAATACGGCAAACCCAGATGTTAGGATCAACGTACACCTTTATAATAATGAATGTACCGTTTCCTTAGATACTTCTGGGGCATCTTTACATCATAGGGGCTATCGTATTGCCACCAATATTGCTCCCATAAATGAGGTTTTGGCAGCAGGCTTATTGTTACACAGCGGTTGGGACGGTCGTACCAATTTTATGGATCCCATGTGTGGTAGCGGTACTTTTTTAATAGAAGCGGCCATGATAGCCTGTAATATTCCGGCAAATATCAATAGAAAGGATTTTGCTTTCCGGCATTGGAAAGGTTTTGATGAAACGCTGTTTGAAAAAATACGGGATTCGCGACTCAATCAAATCCGCGGGTTTGACCACGCTATTTTAGGATATGACAAGGCCCCTTCCGCCGTACGAAAAGCACAAGAGAATGTGGATAATGCCAATCTAGGGGACTACATCACGCTGGAGCGCAAGGATTTCTTTAGGACGGAAAAACCGTTTGAAGGAAAAACGCATTTGGTTTTCAATCCGCCCTATGGCGAACGATTGAATATCGACCCTATGGATTTTTATGGAAAAATAGGGACTACGCTAAAGCACGCGTATCCCGGTACCAATGCCTGGATGGTGACGTCCAATCTAGAAGCTTTAAAATATGTAGGGTTACGCCCGTCAAGAAAAATAAAAACCTTCAATGGTAAATTGGAATCCAGATTGGTGTACTATGAGATGTATGAGGGAAGTAAAAAACAAAAATCTTAAACCAAGACCTTAAGGGAATCTCCAATGAACAGAAGGGAAGAACAACTAGCCGCTTTTGACCGATTATTGACCGTAATGGATGAATTAAGGGAACAGTGCCCGTGGGATAAAAAGCAGACCTTACAAAGTTTAAGACACCTCACCATTGAGGAAACCTATGAATTGGGCGATGCCATATTGGATAATGATCTGGAAGAAGTAAAAAAGGAACTTGGGGATTTATTGTTGCATATTGTTTTTTATGCACGGATCGGATCGGAAACCAATGATTTTGATATTGCAGATGTAGCCAATAGCATCTGCGAAAAACTAATCAACAGACACCCACATATTTATGGGGATGTTAAGGTTAATAATGCGGAAGAAGTGAAGCAGAATTGGGAGAGCATCAAACTAAAGGAAGGCAAGAAAAGTGTCTTGGAAGGCGTTCCCAAAAGTCTCCCTGCCTTGGTTAAAGCCAACCGCATACAGGAAAAGGTGGCCGGTGTAGGTTTTGATTGGGAACATCCAGAGCAGGTATTCGAAAAATTGAAGGAAGAATTGGCGGAGCTACAAGAAGAAATAAACCGAAGGGAAAAGGAAAAGATGGAAGCGGAATTTGGGGATGTTCTTTTCTCCATGGTCAACTATGCCCGTTTTTTGGATATTGATCCAGAGAGTGCTTTGGAACGAACTAATAAAAAGTTTATTGGGAGGTTCCAGTATTTGGAGCAAAAAGCAAAAGCATTGAACAAATCCTTGCAAGAGATGACCTTGGCGGAAATGGACGTGTTTTGGAATGAAGCAAAGACCATAAAGGACCAACGCTAAAGAACCTTTTTACTTTGAAGCAGTACACTAAGGAATTCAAATACAATTTAAAACTTGCTTTCCCCGTAATCTTGGGCATGCTTGGCCACACCTTTGTCGCCTTTGCAGATAATATTATGGTAGGCCAGTTGGGAACCGCAGAACTTGCAGCGGTTTCCTTGGGAAATAGCTTTGTGTTTATCGCCATGTCCTTGGGCATAGGTTTCTCTACGGCAATTACTCCTCTAGTGGCAGAAGCGGATGGTGCGGGCAACCAAGCCGGAGGTAAAAGCGCCCTAAAGCACGGATTGGTATTATGCACTGGGCTGGGAATCTCTTTGTTTGTGATTATCCTATTGTGTAAACCGCTTTTATACGTTATGAAACAACCTGTAGAGGTGGTGGAATTGGCCATACCCTATTTGGAACTGGTAGCATTCTCCTTGGTACCCCTAGTTATTTTTCAAGCCTTTAAACAATTTTCAGAAGGACTTTCACAAACCAGGTTTCCTATGTATGCCACTATCGTGGCCAACGTGATCAATATCATATTGAACTATCTATTGATTTTTGGATCTTTTGGTTTTCCAAAACTGGGTATCGTGGGTGCGGCCATAGGCACCTTGGTATCCCGTTGTGTTATGGTAGCTTACATTTGGTTGTTGTTAAACAGAAAAGAAAGGTTCAAAGAATATGTAACAGGCTTTAATTTTAGAAAGATGGAGAGAAAGGTCATGCAAAAAATTGTTGCCCTGGGTTTTCCTTCTGCCTTACAGATGTTTTTTGAAGTGGCCATTTTTACTGCCGCCATATGGTTAAGCGGGGTATTGGGTAAAAATGCGCAAGCGGCCAATCAAATTGCCCTAAACTTAAGTAGTATGACCTTTATGGTAGGTATGGGCTTAGGTGTCGCTGCCATGGTGCGGGTAGGCAACCAAAAAGGTTTGTTGGATTTTAAAGCACTACGCAGAATTGCACAATCCATTTTTATACTCACCCTTTTGCTCGAAGTCGTTTTTGCCATACTGTTTTTATGGGGAAGATATTGGTTGCCTACCATGTATTTGGATGTTGGTGATGTGGCCAATCAAATGGACAATGCAGAAGTAATCCTCCTAGCAGCGGAATTGTTGTTGGTAGCGGCTATTTTTCAGATTTCAGATGGTATCCAAGTGGTGGTACTTGGGGCGTTACGTGGACTCCAAGATGTAAAAATACCAACGGTCATCACCTTTATAGCGTATTGGTTAATAGGGTTTCCGGCCAGTTACTATTTAGGTCTGTATACAGAATACGGGAGTACCGGTATTTGGATCGGATTGTTATTAGGATTATCGGCATCTGCCGTAATGTTGTATATTAGATTTAATTATTTAACAAAGCGGTTGATACACAATTCTTAATGTATGGAAATACCCAAGTTTTTGTTGGGGGACAATACCGATTTTCCCAATGGCATTTATATTGTTCACACGGAGTTCCCCAGATTTATCATCAATTTAGAAGACGATCAGGTAGAATGGTTGGAAGAGTTTTCCAAGGAAGACCAAACGGAATTAGAAGAAGAAGCGGAGCATTTGATTGAAGCTGCCACCGCTTTTTACGATAGGGAAATAGCACGATACAACGACTAGTTTTGATTGAAGAACTCATTCGACTGGATAAAGAACTCTTCCTATACCTTAACGGTTTGGGTACCACACCTTGGGACGCCTTTTGGATGTATCTGTCCAGGACCCTAAGTTTTGTTACCATACCCATTTATGCAGGTTTGTTGTACTTATCCTTTAAAGCATTTGGACTAAAGCGTACGGGGCTGGTCATCATTGCCGTGGCCTTATTGATTACCGCTACCGACCAACTTTCCAATTTCTTTAAATATGGGTTGGGAAGGTTACGGCCTTGTTACGAAGTGGATATGATTCCCCTAATGCGTTTGGTAAAAGGATATTGTGGCGGTAAATTCAGTTTTTTCTCTGCCCATGCTGCAAATTCCGTTGCTTTGGCCGCTTTCTTTTCCTTTGTATTACGCACTAGATTTAAGGCATTACCCTTTTTTTTATTAGGTTGGGCACTTTTTGTTAGCTATAGCCGTATCTATATTGGTGTCCATTATCCATTGGATGTCATCACAGGAATTGCAATTGGATTATTATTTGGGTGGGTATTTGCCAAGTTGTATATATTTGCACAGCTTAAAATTAAGGCATGATTTCTTCAACCAGGTATTGGTTTTTGGTCGCTTTGATTATCCTAGTCTATTTGGCCGGGATGTTTGTCACACTTTTTGAAAATGATTCTGCACAATTTGCGGTCATGGCCATGCGTATGGTCCAGGAGAACGACTTTATCAATCTCTTTAAAGGGCCCAATGAATATTTGGACAAACCCCATATGCACTATTGGTTGGCCGCCATTTCCTTTAAAATTTTTGGAATCCATGATTGGGCATATCGAATCCCTGGATTTTTAGCAACCCTGCTAGCGGCATACAGTTGTTTTGGATTGGGTAAACTACTTTATAATAAGGATATTGGACGGTTTGCCGCGCTTATTTTTATGACCTGCCAAACCATAGTATTATCCGTCATAGATGTCCGTACGGATGCAGTTCTTACAGGGTTTACCATATTTTCTATTTGGCAATTGGTCGCTTATGTGGAAAAAGACGGGCTCAAACATATTCTGTTGGGAGCCCTTGGAGCGGGACTCGCATTTTCTACCAAAGGACAGATTGCCCTTTTGGTCATTGGCATATGCTTGCTCTGCCATCTTGTGTACACCAGAAAATGGAAACGGTTGCTTAGTTGGAAAGTTTTGGTAGCACTAATTGTTTTTGGTCTCGCCATCACCCCTATGCTCTATGCGTATTACCATCAATTTGATCTGCACCCGGAAAAAATTATCCGTGGTCGTAACGGTCGTAGTGGTATCTTCTTTATTTTTTGGGAGCAAAGTTTTGAGCGACTCAGCGGAACGGGAATGGGAAAGAACAGCAGTGACTACTTTTTCTTTTTCCATACGTTTTTCTGGATATTCTTACCCTGGACGTTGTTGGCGCTTATAGGGTATTGGAGAAGGGTAAAGACATTTGCTAAATTACGTTTTAGTTACAATCCAAAATACGAGTTTCTTACACTTGGAGGCATTACCATTATCTTTTTTATTATCAGTTTTGCGCAGTTCAAACTACCGCATTACATGAACATTATGATGCCTTTGTATGCTATTTTAACGGCATCCTATCTTCATAGTCTCTATCGTTTTACCAAGAATAAGGAAATCAAGTTTCTGTTGGGGGTACAGTATTTCATTTTGGCATTGGTCTTTATCTTTTCCGTATTGATATGTTTTTATGTTTTTAAGTTTGAAAAATGGTATAACTATGTGCTGTTGCTTGCCGTACTGGTTACTATCGCGTATTTCTGTTTGAAACGGGAAGCCTACTATATGCGTATCATTACCTTGTCCGTATGTAGCTCTTTATTGTTGAACGGTATTATGAACATGCATTTTTATCCTTGCCTTTTGTACTATCAGGCGGGGTCGAAGATGGCTAAACATATAAAAGAACAAGATATCGATGTTAACCGTATTTATAAATTTTCTGATTGGCATAGTTGGGCGATTGATTTCTACAATAAAGAACCCCTTAAGATAGCCACCTTGACCGATCTTGCCGTTAAAAAAGATTTTTGGGTATATGCCGATGATGCTGATTTAATGGAACTTCACCAAGCTGGTTTTACTTGGGATAAGCAGATTACCGTAGATCAATTTAGAATTACCAGACTTCAACTCAAGTTTCTCGAACCTTCTACAAGAAAAAAGAAACTCAACGAAATGCATTTGGTGCATATCAATTAATCCGAAGCGATAAGTTGTGGTTTCTTAATGTGGTAGCCTATTCCAAGTAAAGACACTAGTGCCGATATTAAAAAGAAAACAAAGCTTACGGCAATTGCGGTATCCGCATCCAACCCCAACCATTTAGAACCGTATAAGAAGGTAACTTCCCTACTTCCAATACCTCCTATGGTCAAGGGGATTACGGATACAATGGAAGAAATAAGGAAAACAAATAAATACTCCAATTCCCGTATTTGGATAGCCAAAGCCTGTAAAATGCAGAGAACAGCCAATAATTGGGTAGCTTGTAATACAGCAGAATAGCCTAGAGCACCCCAAAAAACGGGTAGGGTATAAGAAAAGAACCGCTTGCTTATCCACCAAAAAACAATAACGCTAGTAGGTATGGCAATCCATGCCAACACCTTAAACTGTGATAAAAATGAATGTGGTATTGCTATGAACAACAAACAGGCAAATACGAAAATCAACAGCATACCGTTTAAACGATCTAAAATTAAAACGGAAACGACCTTTTTGGTTTGGACCTTATATTGTTTTTGGATGACATAGCCTTTGTAAGCATCACCACCAATCCCTCCAGGTAGGAACAGGTTATAAAACATGCCCAATAGGTAGAATTTTAGATTACTCAACTGGGTAAGCCCAACACCAATGCTATGGAAAAACAAATTCAAGCGATACGCATTGAGCACCTTGGACAGTGCAAATAAGAGAAGTGCCAACAGCAGGTAACCTATGTGGGCTTGCCTGAGCACCTTGACCACATCGCCAAAATTGATTTTGGTAAAAATAAAGTAGATCAGCAGGATACTGATGACCATCTTAAGGATGGTACCAATTCGTTTACGCTGTTGCTCCGTCACCAATGGTAATTTTCTTAATTCGGTAAGGGCGTTTGGATTGGGATTCGTAATAGGTACGGATAAGCAATTCCATAACAATACCAATGGTAAACAATTGGATGCCGCCTAAAATGAGCATCATCCCAAAAATCAATAAAGGGCGGGTGCCAATATCCTCTCCAAAACCGAACTTTACAATCAACAAATAGGTTTCAATGAGCGTTCCCGCCATAATCATAAAGACACCAAAAATCCCGAACAAGTGAATGGGGCGCTGAAAATACTTGCGTATGAAAAGCAGTAACATCATATCTGCAACCACCTTAAAAACCCGCTCCAAACCGTATTTGGAAACCCCAGCATTACGCGCGTGGTGCTTAACGGGTACCTGCTTTATTTGGGCGCCTTCCAAATGTGCCAAAAGGGTAATGAACCTATGCATTTCGCCATACAGGTTCAATTCTTTGGCAATATCTTTAGTGAAAACCTTTAATGCACAGCCGTTATCCTTAATATCCAATTTGGTTACCCTTCTCACCAAGAAATTGGCGATTTTGGAGGGTATTTTTTTTACCAAGGAATCTTTTCGTTTTTGTCGTATCCCAGTAATGAGGTCATATTCCTCCGTTATGGCAAACTCCAACATTGCGGGAATATCAGAGGGATCGTTTTGCAAATCCCCATCCATGGTAATAATATAGTCCCCTTCCGCATAGTCAATACCGGCGGCAAGGGCCAAACTTTGACCGTAGTTCTTTTTTAACTCGATAAGGTGGACTTTGTCATCATCCATTTCCTTCACAACCGCCCTGGTGCGGTCTTTGGAAAAATCATCCACGTAAATAATTTGGTACGCGTATCCTTCCAAACTTTCGTGGATTTTTTGGGTAAGTAAAACCGCATTATCCTCCTCATTGTACAGGGGCACTACTATAGATAAAAAAGCGTTGGTTACTGGTTGCATGCAATGGATATAAAGTGCCGCAAATTTAGGGTTTTAATTTTTACCTGATTGTAGGGATTTAAGTCTAACCATCATTGGAAGGGCAACCTTCACAGTCGCAGTCGAAACCCAAAGATGTTTCCTTATGGTACCCGTAGGTGCTGTGCTTTTAACCTGTATATTTTGAATCTACCAGTTTTTGTGCGGCCTTATAGGGAGAAATCGCATTGTTGGCAACATCAAGGGTCAAACGCTCCAGCAACACTTTAGTGGCGTCATCTTTGTAAAATTGATGTTTTAAGAGATCATCAACCGCTTGTAAAAACCATTTTTTGTTTTGCGATGTTCTATTGTGTTCAAAATAGGAATTGCCCTTAGTCAATTCCGTAAAATCACAAACCAATTTCCAAATGTCTTCAATTCCCGTTTTATGCAGTGCGGAACAGCTTACCACTTTGGGGCCCCATGTATTTTCTTTTGGGGGATACAAGTGCAAAGCTCGCTTGAATTCCGTTACCGCCATACGCACATTTTTTAGGTTGTTTCCATCCGCCTTATTGATGACAATGGCATCGGCCATTTCCATAATACCTCGTTTTATACCCTGCAGTTCATCGCCTGCCCCTGCAAGTTTTAATAACAGGAAAAAATCGACCATACCATGTACCGCCGTTTCGCTCTGGCCAACACCTACGGTTTCTACTAAAATGATATCATAGCCAGCGGCTTCACATAGGATAATGGTTTCCCGTGTTTTTCGGGTTACCCCACCCAGGGAATCACTGGCCGGGGAAGGGCGTATAAATGCATTGGGGTCTTTGACCAAGTCCTCCATTCTGGTTTTATCGCCTAAGATGCTTCCTTTGGTGATGGAACTGGATGGATCTACAGCCAATACCGCCACTTTTTTCCCCAATTGGGTAAGATGGGTGCCAAAAGCCTCTATAAACGTACTTTTGCCAACGCCTGGCACCCCTGTAATACCAATGCGGATGCTTTGTCCAGCATTTTTTAGACATTCCGCAACCAATATTTCGGCCTTATCAAAATCCCCGGAACGCGTGCTTTCAATACGAGTAATGGCCTGCCCCAGAGCAGTTTTATCACCATTGGCTATGCCTTCTAAAAGATGTGTTGTAGAAACTTCTTTTTTACGAAGCGTCCGTATTCTGTTTGTCGTATTGTCTTTGATGTTCTTCGGATCCAAAATGAGGTTTGTAGAGTACTAAGGTAAAGTTTTCACATAAATTTAATAGCAGTTTTTAGTGCATGCGCAAAGTGTTGCTTACTTTTTGTCCATAAAATAGCAAGTAATTATGAAAATATTTGATGCGAAGGCAACAAACACTGGAGGAAGAAATGGACAGGTAACTAGCGAGGACGGTACCTTGGACTTTAAGATAGAAATGCCGTCGAGCAGTGGTAAATCCAATACGGACACCACCAATCCTGAAGAACTTTTTGCCGCGGCCTATGCTACTTGTTTTGCGGGGGCCATACAGCATGTGGCCAAAGAAAAAGGAATAGATGATTTGGGCGATTTTAATGTTTCTGCCACAATATCCTTCAACAAGGATGAAGATGGTTTCTTTTTAGAGGCCATATTGGATTCCTATTTACCAACGGTAAGCAAGAAAGAAGGGGAGGCATTGATCAATGATGCCCATGAGATATGTCCCTATAGTAACGCCACTCGTGATAACATCACCGTACATCTTAATCTTTTGTTGGATTGACAACTAAATGATTATCAGAATTTTACAATCCTGTTGAGTAATACCAACAGGATTTTTTTTGGAAATTAGGCAGTATCTTGCCACATCGTCAAAAACATATCGTCTTTAAGACAACAACTAGAAATCACAAACCCGACCATGTTGCATTTAGAATTGGTAGAACGATGCAAAGCCAATGACAGAAAAGCGCAATTACAGCTGTATAAGCACTATTGCGAGGGGATGTTTTGTGTTGCCATGCGGTTTCTTAAAAATGCAGCCGATGCGGAAGATGTCTTGCAAGAGTCTTTTATAAAGGCTTTTCAAAAGATAGGACAGTTTAAAGGGGAAGTCACCTTTGGTGCCTGGTTAAAGCGAATTGTAGTGAACGGAAGTATTGATTTTTTAAAGTCCAAACATCAAAAGACGATAGCCCTTGAGGAGAGCTATATGCAGTTGACCACGGATGATGATTGGGAAGTGGCGGATGAGGTGACCTTACCAATGGTGAACGAGTCCGTAGGGAAGCTTCCCGAGACGTATAAGTATGTAGTACAGCTGTTTTTGTTGGAGGGATACGATCATAGTGAAATAGCCGATATATTGGATATATCGGAAACCGCTTCCAGGACTAGGTTGCTGCGGGGAAAAGGAATATTAAAAGAAATGCTAAAAGCGTACAGATATGGGACAGGATCTTAGAACGCTGTTCAAAAAACAGCGGGAAGAACAAAAGTTTAGGCTTAAGGAAGGGCATGAAGAACGTTTTCTGTCCAAACTAGAGGAGGCCTTGCCAGAGGAGAAAAAGCAAAACGGTTTTGGATGGCTTAAGATAGCCGCATCTATTGTTGTGCTGTTGGGAATTGGCACCTATTTTTTCACTAAAAATG
This sequence comes from uncultured Croceitalea sp., assembly GCA_937959125.1. Classification (GTDB taxonomy): domain Bacteria; phylum Bacteroidota; class Bacteroidia; order Flavobacteriales; family Flavobacteriaceae; genus Croceitalea. Next base: position 2,080 of record CALGQU010000206.1, on the reverse strand, counting down.
ACCTTAACGGTATTCCGGATCAGACCGTTGCTACGGAAACGGAAAACAATAGTAAGCAGACCACCATTTCTTTTGGGGACCTATCCCCAGAACTTAAGCAGGTTGAGGACTATTATGTAGCCACCATCAACTATGAACTCTCCAATTTGGAAATTTCCGATGACAATCAAGAAGTAGTGGACAGTTATCTAAAACGCTTGGAAGAACTTAATAAAGAATACCAAGCGTTGACCAAGGAGTTGAACGAGGTAGGGCCAAACGACCAGACCATTGAAGCGGCCATTAGGAACCTGCAACTGCGTTTGGATCTCATGAAAAAATTAAAATCAAAGTTAAATCAATTAAAATCATCAAAAAATGAACAGGAATCAACAGATATTGTCTAAGCTATTGGTAGTCCTCTTATTGGCTACCGGTATGCTTAACGCACAAAAGAACACCAAAACCTATAAGGAGACCTTTAACGTTGGCGACGATGCGGTTTTAGAATTGAACACAAGCCATACGGATATTGAATTTGAAACATGGGACAAAAACCAGGTGGAGATCGTGGCAACGGTGGAATTGGAAGATGCTACCGAGGAGGAAATCAAGGACTATTTTAAGGAAGATCCCATACGCATCGTTGGCAATAGCAAATCTATTAGCGTTAGTACCGCACGGACTTCTTTTTGGTCTTCAAATTTTAATTATCAGGTGGTGGGTGATGTTATCGAGGATATAGAACCCTTGTTCTTGGATATTGAAATTCCAGAGCTGGAAGAATTGGCAGAGATACCAGAGTTATTTGCCAGTCCACCCTTGCCTCCTATCCATTTTAGCGAATTTGATCATGAAGCCTATAAAAAAGATGGGGAGAAATACCTAAAAAAATGGACCAAGCAATTTAGGAAGGATTTTGACGGCGAGTACCGCGAAAAGTTGGAAGCTTGGGGCAAACAGTACGAAGATTTGGCCAAAGCACGCAAAGATCGTATGGAGAAAAGGGCAAAAGTCTTGGAAAAACGTACTGTAGAACGTGCGGAGCGACGTGCGGAGCAAGCCAAAAAGCGCAGTGAAAAGTTGGAGAAAAGGTATAAGGTGTATAGCGGCAATTCCTTTTTTTCAAAGGATGGTGATGATGAATCCAATGTTTTCTATTTGTTTTCCGACGGTAAAAGCAAAAAACAAAAAGTAAAGAAGACCATTAAGATCAGGATGCCAAAATCCACGAGGTTAAAGATGGATGTAAAGCATGGCGAAATAAAATTGGCCGAAACCACCAAAAATATCAATGCAAGCTTGCGGTATGCAAGCTTGCTTGCCTCTAGGATCGAGGGGGACCAAACCACTATAGTGGCCGCCTATTCCCCTGTAGTCGTACAGCGATGGAACTATGGACAGCTAAAAACAGATTATGCGGACCATATCAACCTTAAAGAAGTAGATGACCTTAGGTTGGATGCCACCTCTTCCAATATTAGTATTGACCGCTTAAATGATAGGGCCGTGCTAAGCAATAACTTGGGGGAATTGGTCATACACCACGTGTCCAAGGGTTTTACCGATTTGGATGTGGAGGTGCAAAATGGGGAGTTCCGTTGTGTACTTCCCAAAACGGCTGCTTCCTTTTACCTAAATGGAACAAAATCCTCATTTAGTTATCCATCAAAACTACAAATGGAAAAGACGACACATTTTAACAAGGAAATCTGTAAAGGCTATTTGACCAATGCCAATTCTGGCAAACGTATCACGGTAAATTCCAAATACAGTACGGTGGTGCTTCAAGAATAGTTTTACCCTAATCAGCACCCAAATCACCTACTACCTCTTATATATGCTAATGGATTTCTTCTCCCTTTTTTAAATACTCCGGAAAATTTTTCTTGAAACGATTCAATCGAGGTACCGAAACTGCCCTAATGTAGGATTGGTTCGGATTTCTTCGTTCAAAATCTTGGTGGTATTCTTCTGCCTTCCAAAATTTGTCAAATGCAACTACTTGGGTAACAATTTCACTATCGTAGACTTTTTTATCCTCCAAAGCTTTTAGGTAGTTCCTGATGATTTTCTCCTCGGCTTCATTCTTATAAAAAGC
>CALGQU010000205.1 GCA_937959125.1 uncultured Croceitalea sp. | reverse complement strand
TTAGAATGCCCAAGATACAGGAAGGGGATGATTTTGCATAGCAAAATAGGGGTGGGTTTTTTGCTTAAAAAGTTGCTTTCCAACCCATTGGTTTTTACTAAGGATAAACAGTTATGGTCGCTGCAAAACTTGGCTGCGACGTTGCAAACTTCACGGAGCCTGTCACTTAAGATTGATATTGCAAAAAGCTCTCCTCCTTATGTTCAAGGAGAGCCGGTAAGCCTCTAGCGGAGGGATGCCTCCCAACCAAGGGTTGGGAGAAAGGGTAGGTTCTTTTCGTACGGCAGGTTGTATATGCGGTGCCTTATCCATTTTAACCGCAAAGGGTTTTGAGGTACTGAGGAAATTTCCTAGATTAGCAAGACCATACCAAACCCGCTTGCATGCACCGATCCACCAAACTACTGGCCCTTGTTCCAATACTATTGTTATCCTTTAATTCCTGTGGGGTACTTATGCGCGCCAAAGCCAAAAAATATGTGACCGTAGCGCAAGGGGCCATTCCCCCCAATTTTGGTACTGAAAACGCAAGTATCCTTTTTTTGACCCATCAAAATAGCTATAACCGCTACCTTAAGCGCAACGTAAAAAAGGCTTATGGCGGCCCCCATGCTTTTATGGATAGGGAGGAATTGGAAAAAAAAGGGGCAGGGATGTACGGTTATATATTTGATTATGGGTACCGTGCCGGACAACGCTTTAGTACCAATGAGGTGGTCCAAGGTCCTGGCGGTGGTTTTAACACGGCCAGGGTAAAACAGTTCTTTATAACGGATACCCAAACAGATAGCATTTATGTCCTTAAAGCAACATCTGGATATTGGAGCAAACTACAGCGGTATTATTTAAAAAAGTTGGAAGAAGAACGGGTACGGAATTATAGACCATGATCGATAGACAGGTAAAAAAAATATTAATGGGAACGGTACCCCCATCTTTGGGTGGCAATAACGACCTATGCCAAACCTCCAAGACCTTTTCTAAACGGACTGCGTTAGGGAGTATGGTAGGCCTCCTTTGCGTCCTAATGTCCTACGGCCAAAACGAATCCGCAAATTGGTATTTTGGGACATTTTCCGGCTTGGATTTTAATTCCGGTGCCCCGGTAGAGCTTACGGATAGCGGTCTGTTTACCTTGGATGCATGTGCCACGGTATCCAATGCCCAAGGGGAGCTCCTTTTTTACAGCAATGCTTGGAGCATATATAACAGAAACCATCAGCAAATGCCCAATGGGTTCGATTTACAGGGACATCCTTCCAGTACCCAAGGGGTAATTGCGGTACCGCAACCCAATACTACCGATATCTATTATGTTTTTACAACCGCCGAATTGGGGGAAGCGGGAGGATTGCAGTACCACGTAGTGGATATGCGCAGGGAAGGTGGCCTTGGCGATGTCACTGCGAAGAACAATATTTTACTGAATTCATCAACGGAAAAGCTCACCGCCATACTCCATGCCAATGGGGAGGACGTCTGGATTTTGGCCCATGAATACGAGAGCGATGCCTTTATGGCGTATTTGCTTACGGAGAACGGCTTACAGACCACACCCGTGGTGACCAATATAGGGCCGGTCTATGCTTCAGGATTTTTGGAACAAGCTGCTCGTGGTAGTTTAAAAGCCTCACACGATGGCACAAAGGTAGTGGCAGGTACTGCCGATGGTCATTTTGACCTCTTTAATTTTGATGCCAATACGGGCATCTTATCGGACCGTATAGACCTAAGCCAGCATTTTAGACCTTTTACCATAACCCCGCAGGTATTATTTTATGGTTTTGAATTTTCACCGGACAATACCAAAATGTACGTAAGTGTGCATTATCAACTGGGTCCGGACAGCTATACGGAGCTTACCCAATTTGACGTTGCCGTCCATGACTTTACGACCATCTCCAATTCTGCCTACGACCTGCCAAGGCAGGATTATTTTGTGGGGGGGCTCCAGTTGGCCATAGATGGCAAGATTTATGGGGGCCAAGAAAACCGCTTGGACCTTTCCGTTATCAATAACCCCAATGCTGCGGGTGCGGCCTTGGATTATGAACCAGAGGGACTTAGGTTGGCCCAAGGAATGTCTGCCATAGGTTTTCCCCAATTGATTGTTTTGCCCCAAAACGTTCGTATTATGGAAGAGAACGTATGTTTGGGCGGTCCCACCACCTTTAGTTTGGAAAATGCGGACAATAACCTTGGGGTACTTTGGGATTTTGGGGACGGTACCACCTCTAATGAGCAAATGCCCCAGCATACTTATGCCGCTACCGGCCAATATGCAGTAACCGTTGAAGTTGCCTTTGCGGGGAATACCGTAACCCAAGATAAAACCATTACCATTTTTGATACCCCTGTGCTTACCACGACCACAGACCTTAGATTGTGTGATGTTGACAATGATGGGTTTGCCGTTTTTGACCTGTTCAGTAAGAATGCGGAAATTTTTGGAACCTTGGACCAAACCCGTTTTACACTGGCTTATTACAGCAGTAGGGACGATGCGGAAAATGCCATTAATCCCATTATCGACCCTAATTTTACCAACACCGTTCCTACCGTACAAGAAGTGTTTGCCCGGGTATCCAACAATAGCAATTCCATGTGTTTTGCAGTAACCTCTTTTAGGTTGTTTGCAGATCCTACTCCTGTGGTGCAAACGGTAACGGATTGGGCAGTATGTGATACGGATGGCAATGGTCTATACGACTTTAATTTGGCGGAGAGGGCACCGGAAATCTTGGGCGGTCAAGATGCTATCCTGTTCACCATTCGGTTTTTTCAAAACCAAGCCGATGCAAATGCGAATACGAATCCCATTATTGGGAACTACCAAAATATGGCTCCCATGGAGACCATTTATTATCGCATGGCAAATACGGCGAACAACAGTTGCTTTGTAATTGACAGTTTCAATATCTCCGTGTTTGATTTTCCAACGGCTACGGTACCCACAGATCTAAGGGTATGCGACATTGACAACGATGGTTTTCAAATTTTTGACCTCACCCTTAAAGACCTCGAAATTTTAGGTACGCTTCCGCCTCAAACCTTTATCGTTAGTTACCATGATAATTTGGTGGATGCAGAGAACAATACAAACCCGCTTACGGCCACAAGTTTTACCAATACGGTACCAGAAGTACAAGCCATCTATGCACGGGTTTCGCATAGGGAGAATGCAGCATGCTTTGATGTTGTTTCCTTTGGGTTACGGGTAGATGCGACCCCTATGGTACAAGCGGTAATGGATTGGGAGGTTTGTGATGCGGACGGTGACGGGGTTTTTGATTTTGATCTTACCCAAAAGATCCCTGAAATTCTGGGTGCCCAAGAGGCCACCTTATATGGGGTGCAGTTTTTTGAAAACCAAGCGGATGCCAATAGCAACAACGATCCCATTGTTGGCAATTATCAAAATACGATTTCCATGGAAACCATCTACTATCGTGTGGAAAACAATGATAATGCCAATTGTTTTGTGGTGGAAAGTTTTGCCATTTCGGTCTCGGATTTGCCAGGGGCTACCACACCAACGGATGTTAATGTTTGCGATGATGATAATGATGGTTTTCTAACGGTTGATTTGAGTGGCCTGGATGCGGAGATTTTAGGTACCCTAGCACCACAAGATTTTGAGGTGGGCTATCATACAAGTTTGATGGATGCGGAGAATGATCTGAACAGGGTGATAAAGACGAATTTTACCAATACCACACCCGGCCTGCAGCAACTGCATGCCCGTGTGACCAATACGAACAACAATGCCTGTTTTGATGTGGTGTCGTTTCACATAGAGGTACATGCGACTCCGGTAGTAGTGCCGGTGTCGGACTGGTTGGCGTGTGACGATGATGGGGATGGTTTTTTTGATTTTGATCTAGCGGAAAAGCTACCAGAAATTTTAGATGGGCAGAACGGTACGTTATTTACGGTTGAATTCTTTGGAAACCAACAAGATGCCAATTCCAATACCAACCCTATCCTAGGGAATTACCGGAATAGCGCCCCTACGGAAACCCTTTACTATCGCATAACAAATACCGCCAATGCCGCATGTTTTGGGGTGGGGAATTTTAGTTTGATCATTACCACTAGGCCAAGAGCTGCAGTGCTTGGTACCGTTACGGTCTGCAATACTTTGGAGGATCCTTTTGACTTTACTTACGACCTCACCCAACTGGATGCGGAAATTTTGGATGGTCAAGATCCAAACGCGCTTCAAATACGCTATTTTGAAAACCAAATCGATGCGGAATCCGATCAAAATGCAATACCTAATAATACCGTAGCCTATACGGGAGCGGATATACCCATTTACGTTAGGGTAGCCCAAGTTACACATAAGGATTGCTTTATTACGGAAAGTTTTACCCTAAGCATACCAGAAGCCCCAAATCCGCTTTTGGAAGAAAGCTATGCCATATGTCCGGACGCGCCGCAATTGCTTATTTATGGCGGTCCCTTTGATACATGGGAATGGCGAGATGGTACCGGAACACTATTAAGTACAGGGGATACCTTGCAAATTGAGGCTGTAGGGGAGTATACCTTAACCGTTACGGAGCTGACCAACGGGACCCGTTGCGAACGTACAAGTGCTTTTGAAGTATTTTCATCTGGGGTCCCAGAACAAATTTCTGTAGGCATGACCACCCTTTCCACAGCTATTGTAGAACTACAGGTGGCAGTAGTGGGTAATGGAAATTTTGAATACTCTTTGGATGGGGTCAACTTCCAGGCCAGCAATATTTTTCAAGTAAATGCAGGGACCTTTACCATTTTTGTACGGGATACCGGTAGGTGTAGGACCATTACGGAAGAGGTTTTTGTAGTGGGCTACCCAAGGTTTTTTACCCCAAATGGCGATAGGGTCAATGAGTTTTGGAATGTGGTAGGGGTTACCACGGATAACGGAAATGCCTCCGTTTCCATATTTGACAGGTACGGCACACTCTTGTCCCAAGTTTCGCCCAGCGGTATGGGTTGGAACGGCACCTATAAAGGAAACCCTATGCCGGCAAGCGATTA
>CALGQU010000204.1 GCA_937959125.1 uncultured Croceitalea sp. | reverse complement strand
TATTTTTAATTTTTAAATATCCAAAACTAATTATGGAAGAGAAATCATATAGCCCCATTCAGGTTGAATTAAAAAAGGACCAAAAATATGCGTGGTGCACCTGCAGCCATAGCACCAACCAACCGTTTTGTGATGGATCCCATAGGGCACATAATGCCACACCATCTATGGGTTTTTCTGTTGAGGAGGATAAGGAAGCGTATTTATGCACCTGCAAAAAAACAAGTAACCCGCCCTATTGCGATGGGTCGCATAATGGTTAAAACAAGCCGGGCAGAAGGGTATATCACTTGTTCAAGAACACCTAGTTTGCAATACTGCAGGGGGTTGTATTGTTAAGGGTTTGTTAATTTACTATAAATTGGTTAACTTGCTTAACCAATACCAAGCAATCTGACCCATGACGTCTTCGGAAAAATTAGTTTCAGCTCGAATTTTAAGTTTTGCCATAGCCGCCAGTTTCTTTCTAGTAGGCCTTGTGGTGTACTCCCAATATTCGGAGGAAATCAAGACCGAAATTAAAACAGCTATTGCCGACGCATTACCCGAAGTGGACAATACCGTTGCGCAGCGATAATCCGTTACGCCAGTAATTGTAGCATTTCCTTTGTAAATCCTTCTTTGGATGCCCCGCAGACCGCACAGCAGTAATCTTCTGGCAAGCGTTTAAAAGGCGTTCCCGCATGAATACCATTCCGTTCATCTCCCATGCTTGCATCATAAATGGTCATACACGAACCGCATTGGTATACTTGGGTGACCTCTTCCTTTTTATTGGTGCTTTCCTTTGCCTTCTGGCGTTCTCGTCCCAATTGCTTAAAATATTTTTTGCTTAACTCCATCAATAGACCGGGCAGTTCTATTTTATCTACATCTTGCGCATAGGGAACATAACTGTTCGTATTTGGGTCAAAATTCTGAAAGTGAAGTACATTGAAACTTGGGCGTACCGCAAAATCCTTAACAATGGCCGGTGGAAGGTTTTTCTCTATGATGACCGATGCAAAATGGGAACGCTTGCCTACATCATTGCTAATACCAAAAGTAAGGCCATAGGTGCTAATGTCATTTTGATCAAAACTACGCACCAAAAATTTCTTTAGGTCTAAAGCGGCAGCGTCATCCACGGGCAAATGCCAATTCATCTCCAATTGGGAGTGCCGCACGTTGATCCCCCATTGCCCTAAAAACCGTTCTAGTTCTGGCCTGCTTTTTTGTTTGATGCCCTTTACAATGAACGACTTCCATGGCGTTATGCAAATCTTTCCGATGCTGTTGTCCAAACAAAACCCGCAGAAATCCTTTAAAAACTTAAGGTCATAACGGTTATTGCGCCAATAGAGTCCTAACCAATACTTATCCAGCCCCATGCGGTTCATGCCTTCGTAATACGGAAAGGTGAGGTACGGAATCTCCAACTTTTTGTCCATATTCTTATTGTTGGTGCTGATCTTTTGGTTGACCATATAAAAAAGAGATTCCATAGTCTCAGCATCCCCGTAGATAGCCTCGATGGTTTTTGAGATTTGTACAATATCCCAACTGTATATCAGAACCGGGTAAAACTCTGCTTTTTCCCATGACGGCAAATCGATATGCAAATACCAATAATCCTCATTTTCCGAAGCGATGAAATTGAGGTTTCCACTAAAAATAGGCACTAACCGCTGCTTGGGATCCGTAATATTTATTTTGAGTTTGGGGCGATAGTCAAACTGTTCCAGAATATAGAGATAGGTGGAACCTTTAAGCCAATACGTCATCTCAAAAATATCTGCCGATACATAGGAACACACAATATTTTGGTAACCTCTTTCAGCAACAATATCGGTTTTAAAGCTGGATAGGTGTTCCATGGCTTCGGCATCTTTCCCAATTAACGGAAACAACAAATCCTGCCTTGAGCCAAAGTAAACTTCGGTAAGGCCGGCCGCTTCCAACATGGCAATACTGTCCTTTAGTTCCCCGGGTGAGGTAACACCCCCTTTAAAGAAGATACGGTGCAAATCGTCGTTCATCTCAGTTCCATTTAAACGGTTACGGCATTAAGTTCTTTTTCCAAAAGGGCCTGTACTTCCGGTTTGCAACTGCCGCAGCCCATTCCGGCACCCGTTTCTGCACAAATCGTTTTAAAATCATGGCAACCATTGGCAATGACCTCCATAATATTCCCTTCCCCAACCTGGCTACAAGAGCATAGCAACTTCCCTTTCAAAGGTTGGGTATTGGTAGCGCCCCTAAGCAGTTCATTCCGCTTCTCGGACAACTCTATTTCCTCTTCGATCAAGCGTTTGAACTCTGCAAACTCATTCTTGTCCCCCATAAGAATAGCGCCCTTTAGGGTATCGTCCTTGACAATACATTTTTTGTAGAATCGCTTGCGCACATCCATAAGTACGATTTCCTCATACGTATCATCGTTTTGGGGTACGTTGACCATCCCTATACTGCAGAGGTCCAAGTTTTCAAACTTTAGAATATTCATTAAAACGGAACCCGTATACATGCTGCACAGGTCGCCCAAAATATAATTTGCGGCAATATGCGCTTGCTGTTCCGCCGCAGAGGTAATTCCGAACAGTGCATTTTCAAACTCGGCAATTTCACCCATGGCAAATATGGATGGGTCACTACTTTGTAAATAGGGGTTCACTAGAACACCACGGCGGGTATCCAATCCGGCCGCTTTAGCCAACTCGATATTGGGTCTGGTTCCTATGGCATAGACAATGGCGTTACACTGAATAGTGCGACCGGTCTTTAGATTGACCTGCAAGGCATGATGGTTCCCCGGTTCTTCAAAAACAGTACTTACCTCATTGTCAAAATAGATCTGAATGCCCCTTTCCGCAACATCTTCTGCCAACAACCTACTGGCTATGGGATCCAACTGGCGTTCCATCAATCTAGGTGCACGTTGGATAATACTAATGTTGATGTCTATTTTTTTAAGGGATGCTGCCAGCTCCAAGCCCAAAAGACCCCCACCTACAATGACAACATGTTGCTTTTCAGCTGGGAGACCTGTTTCGTCCAAATAATGCTTTAAACGATCGGCATCATTGCGTTCCCTCATGGTAAAACGTCCGGGGAGATCCATACGTACGTCCGTTGGTACAAAAGCCCTGCTTCCCGTAGCCATGACCAACAAATCATAGTCGTGTTGCTCCCCTTTATCATCGGTAACGGTTTTATGGGCGGCATCTACCGATGCAACTCCGTTACTGGGATAAAGCTTGATGTCCAATTTTTCCAATTCGCCCTGCTTTAACTTCAATAGCGATTCCCAAGGCAGTTCCTCATTTACATATTCCGGTAGGAGCACCCTATTGTAAAAGGGATAGGCTTCCTTAGAGAAGACATGGAGTTCATCGGTTTCGTTTTTCTCCCGATAGGATTGGATGAACCGATACGCTGCAGCACCCGCACCCACCACCACAATTTTTTGTGCCGGTTTCTGATATTTTTGAACGCGGACGGCGCAGTATTTGAAATCCGGTTCCTTGGAAATAGGGTCTACCAGATCGTTGGTAATGTTATTGGCCCTACTAAAATCATTGTTCAACATTTTCCCCCAGTGCATGGGCAGGAACACCACTTTTTCCCTGATGTCAAAATTGATCTTCACTTTGACCCGCACCGTACCACGCCTGCTGGTCACCACGGCAATATCATCCTCCACAAGCCCCAACAGATAAGCGTCTACCTTGTTCATTTCCAAATAAGGGGTGGGTATATGGGTCAGCAGGCGTTTGACCTTCCCAGTTTTGGTACGGGTGTGCCACTGATCACGAACCCTGCCCGTATTTAAAATCAGAGGATATTCCGGAGATGTTTTTTCGGATTGGTTGTACAGTTTTTTAGGGGCATTAAAATGTGCTTTTTGGTCCATGGTAAAATAGCGATGGTCTTCAAAAAGTCGTGCCGTCCCGGGATGGGTCCTGTGCGGTACGGGCCATTGGAAACTCCCTTCGTTTTGAAGACGTTCATAGGAGAGTCCAGAAATATCAATATTGGCGCCTTTGGTCATCAAGCAATATTCATCATACACCTCACTCGTGGAATTGTAATCAAATCCAGAATACCCCATTTGTTGGGCAAAACGCCAGAGGATTTCCGCATCGGGCAAGGCTTCTCCCGGAGGGTCCATCACTTTTGGCAAATAACTGATACGCCGTTCAGAATTGGTCATGGTACCTTCCTTTTCCAACCAGCCGGCAGCCGGAAGGAGCAAGTCTGCAAACTTGGTCGTTTCTGACTTGTGTGAAATATCTTGGACCACTACAAAATTCGCTTTTTTAAGGGCCGCTTCCACTTTGCGGGCGTTGGGCATGCTTACCACAGGATTGGTGCAAATGATCCAAATGGCCTTGAGTTTGCCCGTTTCCAACGCATTGAACATTTCTGTTGCGGTAAGGCCCGCTTTCTGCTTTATGGGTTTGCCTCCCCAAAAATCCGCTACTTCCTCCCGGTGTTTAGCGTTGTTCAAGTCTTTGTGGGCTGCCAATAAACTGGCCATACCACCAACCTCCCTGCCCCCCATGGCATTGGGTTGGCCCGTAAGTGAAAAAGGGCCGCAACCCGGTCTGCCAATTTGCCCGGTTAGAAGGGAAATGTTCAAAAGCGATACATTTTTATCGACCCCGATCACACTTTGGTTGAGTCCCATGGTCCACATGCTGATAAACGCTTTGGCATTACCAATGATCCGGGCCGCTTTTTTAATCTGTTCCACAGGAATTCCACAAGCAGCCGCCGCTTGCTTTAGGGTCAATTGAAACGCACTTTGCTTGCACGCTTCAAAATTGGAGGTATGCTTTTTTATAAAAGCAGTGTCTATCTTCTTTTTTTCAATAAGCCATCGTGCTATGGCATTGAACAGGATAACATCGGTACCCGGAAGTAGTTGCAAATGCACATCGGCAAGTGCGCAGGTCTGTGTTTTTCTGGGATCTACTACAATAACCTTAACGTTGGGGTTTTCTTCCTTGTGTTTTTCCAGTCTTCTAAAAAGGATGGGGTGGCACCAGGCCGGGTTGGCACCCGCAATCAAAAAGCAATCTGCCAGCTCAATATCTGCATATGCAATGGGCACGGCATCCGCACCTACCGTTTTTTTATAGCCCACAACGGCAGAACTCATACAAAGCCTGGAATTGGTATCTATATTATTGGTGCCGATAAACCCTTTGGTCAGCTTATTTGCCAAATAATATTCTTCGGTAAGGCACTGCCCGGAAACGTAAAACCCTACGCTATCCGGACCGTGCTTTTCTATGATACTACCAAAAACTGCAGCCGCTCTTTTAAAGGCAATATCCCATGATATTCGCTGTAAGGGGTGGTTTCTGCTCCATCGCATTTCTGGATATAAAATCCGGTCGCTGGTATCTTGTGCTACGTAGTTCAGGTTTTTTCCTTTGGAGCAGAGCATGCCCTTGTTTACAGGATAGTCTTCATTACCCGTAACGGAGAGGGTTCCCCTATTGTCCTTGGTAACGGTAATGCCACAACCAACGCCACAGTAAGAACATATGGTGTCAAAAGATTCTTTTTTCTGCATAGCATGCTACTTTTTGGGCTGCAAAATTGGAAACAGAAAAGTATAAAATTACGTAGTATTACGTAGTATAGAATTCGTAATAGTTGGGCCGTATTCTGGGAGAATGGTAATAATTATAGGGTAATGCTAGGAGGTTGGTAATGGAGGAATGCCGTTTTGCGCTTTTGATTTTTACCAATTAGGCTGTTAACGTGGCTTCGATATTAAAAAACCAGTTAGTCACCTAAGGTTAAATACATAGTGTTATATCACTTCGAGCGCCCGCCTACCGGACGGGCAGGAAGTCGAGAATTTATAGAGACGTATATTTCAATGAGGTCTCGACTTTAGTTTATCTTGAGCTCAGCCGAAAGGCTCGACCAGACAAAGTTATACACCTTCTATAAAATCAAATAGTTGCAAAAAAAACCTGTGTCAAACTCACGCCATTTAGCCAGCTAATTTGTGAAGTCAATATAAGCAGGTACTACCTATACCAAATTATGCTCCCGAGCCTTTTTGGAAAGTTCAATCAAGTTTTTGACTTCCATTTTACGCATTAGGTTAAATCTATGGGTTTCGATGGTCCGTTTGCTGTTCTGTAGTTGTTCCGAAATTTCCTTATTGGTCATCCCCTGCAGAACCAGTGCCAGTACCTGTAGTTCTTTGTTCGTCAGATCAAAGGGATTGTCCTTGCTTTTCTTTTTGGACTCCGTACTTTCAGATGCCGATGGATTCAAGAGGTTATTGACCAGTACATTGGAGATGTCACCACTAAAATATTTTCCGCCTTCATGAACGGTATGGATGGCCTTGATGAACTCGTTCTTGTCCGTATCCTTTAAAAGGTAACCTGCGGCTCCCGCTTGTACGGATTTTAAGATATACTCCTCCGAGTCATGCATGGAAAGGATGATGCATTTTGATGGGCTTTTGCCCGTATTGTTCAGCCGCTCCACCGTCTCAATACCACCAAGTTGTGGCATTCGAATGTCAATAATCAAGATCTTTGGCTTTTTATCCTTTACCATTTCCAGTGCCTCCAGGCCATTGGATACTTCACCGATAACCTCTAAATCTGATTCTTCTTCCAACAGGGCGCGAATACCATCACGAACCAAGGAATGGTCATCCGCCAATACAATACTAATAGGTTCTTTTTCCAGGGTGTCCTGCATAGCACAAAAATAAACGAATTCTTGAAATGGGGATTTTAAATGTGTACTTCTAAAAAAAGCTACACCTAGGGAAGTTTAGGATAGCACAAAGGGCCGCCTTTGTACTAACAAAAACAGCCCTTCTGAAGCAAAGTCCGTATCCTTGAATTTTTGAACATCTGTTTTAAGGCACCATCATTGCTTTAACGTCATTCCGAATTTATTTCGGAATCCCATAACTCTAATCAACAACTAGTTATGGAGAGAACCTGAGTCAAGTTCAGGTTGACGTAAGCCTAGTATTATAGATTACGGATATTCAATTAAATTTTTCTTTTTTTGGCACAGTCAAAGGGTATACCCTCCCAAGGCCCACCCCAACAAAGCGATTTACTCTGCAACTTTTGGCGTAGTAGAGAAAAACTTTGGTTTTATGGTCAACATCACCCATGCCCAATTTTGTAAATCGGCAGCCCCGGCATCGCCTACTGCCCCTTGGGGAATGTCAAAAATACCGTCTGCCGTAAAGAATTGGGAGTATCCTATTTTTAGGTTGACCCCTTCCTTAAGTTTCTGGTTGTATACCAGATCCAACTCGCTCCCTAATGCGGATTCCCCAGTGCTGGTATCCTGCTCGCCTTGGAAATTCAGGAATTTTACAAAAAGGTTGGATCCCGGTCCGGTTTTGATATTGGCGCTCGCATGGAGATCGACCAAACCTACCGAGTTGGCATGGTTGCCTACATAGAACAAATCCATAAACCCGTTAAACTTGTGATTGGTGCCAAACAAGGGGAAAAAGGCTCCTGTAGCCCCGGCATCCGCATCGTTACCGCTTATGATTTCAGCTCCAATACCTAACTTTAAGCCTTTGGTCGCCTTGTACCCTAAGTCCAATCCCAGAAGATAGGCGCCTTCCACGTCCAATTCGTTAACACGCTCGCCTGTTTGTAAAAAACCGTTGAAAGCCGCATCGAAGCTCCCCGATTTAAAGGTTAGGTGGGTGCCAAGCGTTTGCAGATTGCTGGTTCCCGTACCGGAATTGGTGGTTGGGTTTGCAGGGTCCTCAAAGTTTTGAAAGCCATTGTTCAACAGCAATACGCTAGCCCCAAAATTGTTCCATTTGTGCTTGGCGTAGACATACTGCATGGTCTTGTAGGTAAAGAAGCCCGGGTTGCCCAAGAAGGCGTTCCCTGTATTGATAAATCCTTGGATATTTGCCGGGAAATCATCAAAATCTTGGTTAAAACCCAAGCCTACGTCCAGCATAAATTTTTCTTTTTTATACTGTAGCAAGGCCACATCATGGTTACGGGCCTGTTGCGCCCAACCTAAGCCACCAAATATACGTTGGTCGTCATAAGAAATTACTTGCCTTCCCAGTTTTGTAGCCCATCCGCTACCTAGCTTTAAGGAAGCCCAAGCTTCAAACACATTAAAGGAGTTATTCGCATCCACTTCTTGGATCTGACGGTTTTCCCCCCAAACCAATACATCCTGAATGCTCAAATACATCTTAAAGGTTTCTGCAGTATACCCGGCATTTAAACGTGCCCTGGTACTAATGGCAAAAGCAGGGTCTTCCGCTTCCGCGATAATTCGGTTAAATCCATTCCTAAACTCGGTTCGTGGTCTAAATTCCCCACTTAAAGTAAATTGTGCCGCTACAAAGTTTGCGCATAGGACGCCTAGAGCAATAAGTAGATATCCTCGTTTCATAATGATAAAGTTTTAGTTCTAAAAAAGTTGATTAATGTTCTAAAAAGTCAATTAAGTGTTTTCGATAGGTGTAATAATCTTCATGTTCCAATACGGATTTTCGGGTACGTGGGCGTTCAAAACCAATATTGAGCACATCGCCAATCTTGGCTCGCGGACCACTGGTCATCATGACCACGCGGTCGGCCAGAAAAATAGCCTCGTCCACATCATGCGTAATCATTACCGCCGTTATCTTTTCTTTATTCCATATTTCGATCAGGATATCCTGGAGTTCCCCACGGGTCAAGGAATCCAACATGCCAAAAGGCTCATCCAACAGCAAGACTTTGGGCTTAATGGCAAAGGCACGGGCAATCCCCACCCGTTGCTGTTCCCCTTGTGACAGTTCCGTTGCTTTCTTATGGAAGGCCCCTTCCAGACCCACTTTGGCCAAATAATACTTGGCAATGTCTTTACGCTGCGCTTTGGTCGCGTGCGGGAATACGCGGTTTACCCCTAGCATCACATTTTGAAGGGAGGTCATCCATGGCATTAAGCTGGGCGCTTGAAAAATTACCCCACGGTCCGGACCGGGACCTTTAATAGGGCTGCCCAAAACCGCAATATCACCGTCAGAAATAGGGTTTAAACCGGCAATCATGGACAACATCGTAGTTTTTCCGCAACCGGAATGTCCAATAATCGTTACAAATTCTTCTTTAAGGATTTGAAGGTTCAAGTGCTCCAATACCACATAATCCCCTTTAGGTGTTGGATACACTTTTTTCAAATCCCTTAAATCCAACATCACGTTGTCCGAGGGAAAGGAAATTCCATTTTCATGAAAATCCACTGTTTTTATGTCTTCCGTTTGTACTTCCATATCCGCTTCTTTTAAAAATGCACTTTAGGCCACAAAACTTTTGGGGCTCAATTCTGGCAATTCATATACTGTTTTGGCTTCGGCCTTTCGCTCATCCCCAATACCCATGAGGTATTCGATAATGGCATTACGGGTCTTCTTGTACTCCTCATTATCGTTGAGTGCCGTTTTGTCCCTCGGACGGTCGATCTGAATCTTGAACTCGGGACCCAAGGTCGCTTTTGGACCTGGCCGCAAAGGGATAATACGGTCCGCCATATAGATACCTTCGTCCACGTCATTGGTAATGAGCAATGCGGTCCGTTTGTCCTTGCTCCAAATATTCAAGATCTCGTCTTGCAAGTTCCCACGGGTCAAGGCATCCAAGGCTCCCAACGGCTCGTCCATGATGATCATCTCTGGGTCCATGGCCAAGGCCCTAGCCACGGAAACCCGCTGGCGCATACCGCCCGATAGTTCTTGTGGCCTTTTATTTATCGCTGGGGTCAGGTTGACCATGTTCACGTAGTTGGCCACCCTTTCGTTAATTTCAGCCTTACTGTACTTGGGAAAAGCCTCCTTTACGGCCATGGCCACATTTTGACCTACGCTTAACCAAGGCAATAAGGAATAATTCTGGAAAATTACCCCACGTTCGTGGCTTGTTCCTTCCACTGGTTTTCCTTTAAAAAGAACCTCCCCCGTAGTAGGTTTTAGCAATCCGTTGATCAGATTGACCAAAGTGGTCTTTCCGCTTCCCGTAAACCCAACAATGGCAACAAATTCACCTTCTTCAATGGTTAAATTGATATCGGTCAACACGTGGGAAGCCTGTTCTCCTTCCCCATAAATCTTTCCTATATTTTTTAGCTCCAAATAGGCCATGATATCTTGTTTTAGGCGGTTGTTTTATT
>CALGQU010000203.1 GCA_937959125.1 uncultured Croceitalea sp. | reverse complement strand
TTTTGTACCCGACGGAGCGAGAAGTTTATCTTGAGCGTATTTAAAAGAGGGTTTGGATAGGCTACATAAAAAAAGCCCCACTTTCGCGGAGCTTTCTATTTTTAAGTGGGAAAGCTATCCCTATCAGCCTAAGCGGATATCAAAATTTTTATTTGGATCTACTGTATAGAGAAATCAAAGACAGACTGGTTTTGCCTTCCCTGCGGTACTTGCCCTTGGTATAGAAAAGCATACTCCCCAGGTTCTAAGGTATTGGGGGTTACCTTAAACTTGTTTCCCTCAATTTCTTCGATATCAAAGCCTATGGCCAGTTTAGGGTCAACACCTTCACTGCTGGAAATCCAGCTGCTCTTTCCTGTAATGACCTCTCTTAGGTTTTGGCGCTCTTTTACTTTAAGCTTTACCAAAACAAATTCATTGGGATTACTGGCTACCCTAAACCACCAGTTTAAAAAACCGGCATCGCTTCCTTGGTTGGTTTGTAGGTTGTCCACCTCGGTTGTGGAAGGATCAAAAATAAAGGTGAATTCTGGATTGCTCGTTTTTATCACATTGTTGGATTTTGTTCTGGGCAATCTTGCTTTTTGCTTCGCATTGATCAAACCGGAAACCAACTTCTGTGCCACTTGGTTGGTATTTGCCCCGGAGAATACCGCGGGCTGTATCAGTTTATCTTCCCCATCTTCCGCAACAAAATAAATACCTGTTTTGGACATGGTATTCTGTTTTGACTTCTCCATGATGACGGAAAGCACTTCAGAAGATACGCCAGCCTTTTTAAACTTCCCTAGTGCTCCCAGAGAGGCGTCGAACTTCACATCCGATGTGTATATTTTATCAATGATCAAGGCATCATCAAACCCCAATTCCAACATTTGTACAACGCTTTCATTGGTAATTACCTCTTGGGCGGTTACTATGTATGAGGATAGGCAAATCAGAAAAGTAAGTAGTAAATTTTTTGGTCTCATTTTAAGTTGGATTTTTTAAATTCAAAACCAATAATACTATAAAAAAGACAACAATAAAAGCCTTTACTTTATTTATGTATGAATTGTGGATAATAAGGCGTAATATTCATAACATGATGTATAATTGAAGTAGTGTTCCCGTTGCTTACGGATTTACGTAATCCCTCAAATGCTATTTTTAATATTTTAGACTTAGCTAAAACCACCCGTGTGTCTAAACGAATACTTTTTGTACTTCTCCTTTTTCCTTTTTTCAGCGTATTGTCACAAAAAACGGAAATCTCCTTGGTTTCTTGGAACATTAAAGATTTTGGTCAAACAAAGAATGCAGAAGAGCTTGATAAAATTGCAGAAATCTTACGTTATGCAGATGTTATTGCGATACAAGAAGTTGTAGCGGGTTATGGAGGGGCTGGAGCCGTTTCTAAATTGGTGGATATATTAAATAGAAAAGGTGCCCAATGGGATTATGCGATTAGTAAGCCCACCAATAGCCCTAAATACGTAACGGAACGCTATGCTTTTATCTGGAAGACGAAGCATATAAAAACAAAAGATAAAGGCTGGTTGCTTGAAGGGCTGGATACACCAATAGACAGAGAACCATTTTTATTGAACTTTTATCTAAACGAACAAAAAGTTGGCGTGGTCAATTTTCATTCCAGACCCTACAATAAAGACCCTGAAAGTGAAATTAAAGCCCTGTCGGAATTTGTTCTAGATTCGTTAAAAACACCCTTGATCATTGCCGGGGATTTTAATGTGGATGAAAGAAAACCGATTTTTGATTCCCTAAAATCCGCCGGGTACTCATCTGCCATTACCAATCAAAAAACCACCTTAAAAAGAAGCTGCAAACGCCAAAGCTATTTGAACTATCCTATAGATAATATCTTTTTTTCTGATAACATCAAAAAGACAGAAGCTGGGGTCATTGACTTCGTTAAGTTTTGTGACCGGTTGGAAGAGGCCAGAAAGTTGTCCGATCACCTGCCTGTTTTTTTATCATTTAGGCTATGAATTAGGCTTTATGAAAAGTATATTAACCTATAGGTTTCATCTACGATCATGTTGTTTTCCGGCGATAAGATGGATTCATTTTCAGCATTGATAACGCCCAATAAAGTTTCATTACGTTCTAATAAAAATAGTTTTATCTCTTTGATCAGCGTTGGGCTAGAAAATTTTAAATCTGAAGGCACCCCGCTTTTTTGCGGGATCTTAATTTAATACTTCGACCCTTGGGATAACACCTTTTATCTAACCGTCAAAAAAATAACTTCAAATGTTTGGGGTATTTGAGCAAGGTTTTTAGTATTTACTTTGCAATGGAATCCTGTATCACTTCCCCATTTGCGCGGCGTTCTTCCTCCAGATAATATAGGCCGTCCAAATAAGGGGTATAGGTTGTAATTGCAACACCATTGGTGTTGTTGGCCAGCTTTCTTTGGCTATTATATCGTTTTACCTCGGAATATAACCCAGAAGGTCTTAGGGTATATTCATACACGGCAACACCTTTATCATCGGCTATTGGGGATAGATCGGAGCCAAAGATTTCCGTTTTTATAGATTCTCCCACCGGTGCCCATGTATACACTATTTTGTGGTAGCCATCTGGGCCTAAAACGGCTGCCCCATCTTTGTTCAAGTACCGTAAGGATACCGTATGTCCCAGTTCATTTAATTCCCATTCTTTAACGGACACCCCTTGGGTATTGTTCGTTGGTCTGTCTTTTTCATCTACATAGTGATAAGCGGTCACCGATTGCCGCCGGTTATAGCTAATTTTAGTTGCGCTTATACCTTCTTCGTTTTTGGTTCTTTTAAAGGAAGCATCGTAGTATTCCGTTTTTACTTTGTTGTTGTATTTGTTGTAGAAAAATTTGGTTATGGCCACACCAGGCTTTAGTTTGCCATTGGTATCGTACTCATATTTAATGGAGTCCAAACCGGCTCTGTTCAAAAGAAACTTTTGCTTATAGGCCCCATCAAAAGATGCTGGATTCATGTCAATATCATAATTGGTACGTTCCAATAGTTGACCAGCGTTATTGTGTTTGTAGAAATTATAAGTAACATTTTCAGTAGCTTTGGCCAATTGTCCATGACTATTGTAATAAGTGGTTTTGGATTTATGCCCATTTTTATCGTAGGCCCAACGGACCAAGGCTACATCTGCCTCAAATTCTTTTAAATTTCCAATGGAATCATAGGCTGCTGATTCTATTTTATTCCCATGGTCATCATACTGGTATACATAACGTACTACCCCATCTTCCATTTTAGCGAAACTACCATCTACATCAAGATAAGTTTCAGATACTACTTGGCCTTTTTTGTTGCACTTGCTTTTTACTATTGCAACATTGTTATCGTTTAAGACAATATCACCGTAAGCGTCAATATTGTATTTTTTAATGATGCTATCCCCCTCATAATAATAGCTGGAGGCACCCCATTTTGTGCTATTGTATTTAAGCACTTTTCCTGGATAGTATAACGCCTCAAATGCTATTCTTCCAAAGGAATCATATCTTTTTATATGTTGAAAGTAATCGTCATTGGCAACAATGGGGTCACCATATTTATTGAATCTTTTTATCCCAATGTCCCTGTTGAAAAGGTCATAGGTGTACTCGTAAATGGATGCCCCGT
>CALGQU010000202.1 GCA_937959125.1 uncultured Croceitalea sp. | reverse complement strand
TTGAATGAAACGGAACCTACCAATTTCTGCGACGTATTGAACGCTGATTTAAACGATTATGTTGTGGGCAATCCGCCCTCGGGCACATCGCTTGTTTGGAGTACGAATCCAGATCCGTTACAAATCAATGCACATAGACCCAGTGAAGTGGGTTCTCCAGGAACCTTTTTTGGGTTCTACTTCTTTGATGGTGATGAAGATGCAGGGGAAATGGATTGTGCGAGCCCCACATTGGAAATAACCCTAGTAGTAAATACGACACCTTCCGTTCAAGAAACCGCAGGAGGGGTACGTTGCGGTGAGGGTACCGTTGACCTTATGGCAACGGCTACTGTAGGGGCAACCTTAAATTGGTACGATTCGCTAACGAGCACCGTGATTCTAGGAACGGGAAATACGTTTACTACCCCCATAATTACCCAGACAACCTCATTTTTTGTTGAAGCATCGGCCAACGGCTGTGATTCTGATCGTATAGAAGTTATCGCACAAGTTAATACAGACCCCAATCCTATGCCTATGGATACTTTTGCGTGCAATGTTGCAGGTAATGGAGGGCCTACGACAATAAATTTGGATGACACGTTAGCAGAAATGTTCTCCGGGAATTGGACATTGGTCAGTGCCCCGGATGGTGCCACGGTTGCCATTGATGAGGAAAATTCAGTGGATTTTGAAAGTCAACCGGACGGCGAGTACTTATTTAGCTTTGCAACCGATGGTGCGGAAGCGCCGTGTGAGGATGTCACCGCAGAAGTCGCTATTTCCGTTACCGCCTGTGTCTTTGATTCTGATGGGGACGGCCTTACGGATGCGGAAGAAAATAATTTAGGGACAGATCCAAATGACCCGGATACGGATGATGATGGCTTAACCGATGGGGAAGAAGTATTGGTAGAGGATGATCCCGCTACGGATATGGTACCGGAAGGTCCTTCGGACCCCCTAGATCCTTGCGATCCGTTCTTAACAGAAGGTTGTGATCCTAATCCAATTGATTTGGAGGTGATTAAAACCGTTGATGTTTCTGCGCCGCTTATAAATATGCCAATAACATTTACCATTACCTTGAACAACCTTTCTATGGAGCGTGCCATTAATATTGAAGTCTCTGATTTTATTGCCGATGGGTCCGGTTTTGAATTGATTTCAAGTACTCCTTCCGCAGGAACTTATGATGCTTTAAGTGGATTATGGTCCATTGAGGAATTGCTGCCGGAAGAGAGTGTCTTTTTAGAGCTTAACGTTGTTGTGAGAAATACTGGAAATCTAGTGAATACCGCGGCATTACAAAGTTCAATTCCTATGGATTCCAATGATGCCAATAACAGTTCAACGGTAACCATTAGTGTAAATAGAAGTGATTGTCAAGATTCCGGGACTATTTGTAATCTTTTTTCCCCCAATGGGGATGGAATAAATGACTTTTTGGTGTTGGTGAATCATCAAAACTATCCCAACAGTTCACTTGCGATATTCGATCGCTACGGTAGCGAAGTTTTTCAAGAGTCTCCATATGATAGTAGTTGGGATGGCACCGGAAGTAATGGAAATCTGCCTAAAGGAACGTATTTCTATATTTTGGATTTAGGTGACGGTACGGAAGCAACTAAGGGATGGATACAAATAATACGATAACCCGAACAAGTTAAAGATGAAAATTGATTTTAAATTTTTGATCATTGTAGTGTTGCTGAATATCTGTATCACTGTTGTTTGGAGTCAAAAAGAACCTCAGTTTACCCAGTATATGTATAATATCGGTAGTTTTAATCCAGCTTACGTAGGAACCGTGGAAACCCCGGAAGTACTAGGTTTCTATAGAGCTCAGTGGATAGAGGTTCCCGGAGCACCAAGAACGTTGAGATTTGGAGCCAATTTGCCTTTAAAAAATGAAAAAATGGGCCTCGGTTTTAATGTCATAAATGATGGTTTGGGACCGGTAAGCCAAACCTTTATTGATGTAGCCTATTCCTATCAGGTTAACCTATCTGAAGATTCATGGTTATCGTTTGGTATAGATGGTGGTGCGGCCTTACTAAACGTGGATTACTCCGAAGGGAATTTTCAAAACCCGGGAGAGCCTTTGTTATTTGGAGAAGAAGGAAGTTTTTTCCACCCCTCCATAGGTGCAGGCTTATTTTTATATTCCCAAGATTGGTATTTGGGAGCGTCAATTCCAAATTTTTTGACCAACGGCATTTTTAATGATGAAGTAGCGACCTTGGTCGAAGATAGCATACAGTTTAATTTTATTGGAGGGTATGTTTTTCAGATTGCGGACAGGTCCAAGTTTAAGCCTGCTTTTCTAATAAATTATTTAAATGGTGCACCGGTCAATATAAATCTCTCGGCAAATTTCTTGTTTAGGGATGCCTTTACCATTGGTGCTTCATACAGATTTAACAATGCCGTAAGCGGATTGGCCGGTTTTCAAGTATCGCCAGGAATGTTTTTAGGATATTCCTATGATTACAACGCTAACCTTTTAGGGGAATTCAACAACGGTTCCCATGAAGTAATCTTGAAGTTTTTTCTAGGTAGGGAGGGAAGCGGTTCCAATAATAAAGATAAGAACAAGAAATTAAAGGGAAAACCAAAACAGATAGATTCCCCGAGGTTCTTTTAAAAAAGTGGCATGAAACAAAATTTAAATACCCTTGTTGCTCTTTTGATAGTTAGCATAGTGTTTGGTCAAAATAAAAGAGCCAAAGGAGATGACTACTTCTTTTCCTATGCCTATAAGGATGCAATAAATGCCTACACCACGGATATCGATAATGGGGTTGTGCTTTCTGAAGAACAATGGGGTAATTTGGCCGATTCGTATTTTCAGGTTTCGGAGTATGGTAAAGCAGCGGAAATCTATGCGCGGTATTTTGCCAATGATTCGTTGGTTGACAATTTTAGGTTGAACAAATATTTAAGATCCCTTAAGCGACTGGATAAAAAGGATAGTATACCCCCTATTTTAAACCAAAAGGACAGCGTTCTGGCCAAAGAACTATTGGAGAATTCAGATTTCAACAATTCCATTATGTTGGCCAGTGATGACATTGCTGCTTTGGATTTTAAAGTATTCAATTTGGAAACAAATAGTTCCAAAGCGGATTTCTCACCTGCTTTTTTTAATGAAAAGTTACTATTTACTTCTGGTAGACCATCCAAAACCAATACAGATGATGATTTTAACGGATACCTCAATATATTTTCGGGAAATCTTTTGGAAAACGGGCAGTTGGAGAACATAAATCCATATTCGGATATCAACAGTTCCAACTACCACAAGGCAACACCGTATTTTTCAGAAGAACTGCAAAGCATTTTTTATGTGCTTTCCAATACTCGTAAAGGAGAGCTTGAATTTGATGATCAGGGCAAGAATGCCCTAGCAATTGGTGTGCAAAAGATAAATGGTGATTTTCGGTTTCTCTGGCGGGATTTAAGTACTTCATTTTATTATCCTTTTTACGATCAGACTACGGAAAGATTATACTTTGCGGCAACTTTTGATGGTGGCTACGGTGGCACGGACATCTATTATGTCAACACCAATCAAGGGAATATTATGTCAGCCCCTATTAATTTGGGTCCTAGGGTAAATTCCCCTGGCAATGAGATTGCCCCCTACCTCTTTGAAAATAGTTTATATTTCTCTTCTGATGTTTTTTATGGTTATGGCGGTATGGATATTTATAAAGCCAATATGACGGGTACGGGTGAATTTAGCATTCCATTGAACTTAGGGCCGCAGATAAATTCCGATAAGGATGACTTTGGGTTTGTTATGCGAAACAAAGGAGAAGGTATGCAGGGTTATTTTTCTTCCAATAGGGAAGGCGGAAAAGGTGAAGATGATATCTATGGATTTGTTGTAGATGAAAAACCTGGGATCAAAACCATTGTACTCAAGGGTAAAGTGGTTAGCGGTAAATATAATGGGGCACTTGCGGGAGCTAATGTTAGTTTAAAAAATAAAGAAGGGGAACTCCTTAAACAAGTGACAACCGGTGAAGATGGCAACTATCGTATAGAAGTACCTTGGCAAAAAGAGGTGGAGTTACGGGTATCCAAGGAGAAATATTCGGTTTTTACCCAAAACTATGCGGCAAGTGCGATAGAGAACCTAGAGCAGATGGAAGCTAATGTAGGTTTAGTGGCCTATGAAGATATTGTTGAGGAAAAGGAAGGTCAAAAGGTTTTAAAAGTTGGTAAGTTTTTCTTTGACAAAGGACGGACAACCATTACCCAAAGGATTGCAAAAGAATTGGAAAAAGTGGTCGAGGCGATCAAATTGTTTCCTGAAATTCAATTGCGTATTGAAACCCATACGGACAGCCGGGGCGGCGGGGCGGCTAATTTTACGTTAACGCAGAAACGTTCGGATGCCATTAAAAAACACCTTTTAAAGCAAGGGGTGGCCCCATCCAATATTTTATATTCCGTAGGCTATGGAGAACAAAAAATACTGAACAACTGTACCAATGGGGTATATTGTTTGGAGATTTTGCATAAAAAAAACCAACGTTCCCTCTTTGTGGTTTTAAACGATAATATTCTTTTCAACTAGAAACACAGAACGACCTTCTTTTTTTAGCGGTCCAAACACTAAAAAATCAATTCCCAACAGTAGTAGAGCGCAAATATGGAAAGGAATACCATACCCATATAGGTCAGTATCCTTAACCCTGTCTTTGGTTGATCAGCCGTTTTAACATCTTTGCCGGTAACCGTTTTTAAATTCATCCAACCTATTAAAGGAGCCATCACAAAGGAGGCAAAAGTAGCCAAGGCAACTAAATTTCCCATATTGGCACTAAAGGAATGGATGACTATCCAGTTGATTACGGCCAATAAAAGTATGGTGATTACAAAAGCGTACGTTTTTTTAAATGTTGTTTTTGAAGGATAAAGTTTAGCTAGGATATCCAAACTGACCCTTGCTACGGCATCATGCGCGGTCATACAGGTGCTGAACATGGTGGCAAAGGCGGCAATGGCGATTATAAAATACGCCCAATTCCCAATATGGGCCGTGAACAAGTTTACCAATTGATCCGCGAACAATACCGCATTACCACTTAGTTGGGTGTTGGTCCCATAAAATGTCATACACCCAATAACTAAAAAAAATACCGCGAGAACGGCAGTTAGTACGTAACCTAAGTTAAATTCTAAAAGGGCCTCTTTTAAGGTAGGTGGCTTGCTAAGGGCCTTTTGTTTTTCAATACTCCACATACTCACCCAACCGGAAGCCTCTACCGCAGTAGGCATCCAACCTATCAATCCTATTAAAAAAAGAATACCTGCCTCGTTAAAAATAGGTAAGGGTACGTAGGAAGGGTCCGGTAATACCTGCCCTTTGAAGACAACTACGCCTGTTGTTACAATGAGTGCAATAAAAAGTAGGCCCACAACCAGTTTTAAGGAATTCTCAAGAAAACGATACTTTCCAATAATCAACAAGCTACTGATGAACAGAAATAAGAGGGCGGCAGATAGACTAATACTTAGGGTCTGTATTTGCAGAAGGTTGATCAATAAACCCGCAGTAACCACATAGAGTGCTGCCAAAATGGTAAAAATGCTGATTACTGTGATCAATGCGTATCCCCAGAGGTAAGCTCTACCAAGGTTACGATACCCTTCAATTAAGGTCCTACGGGTCACCGTGGTATAACGCACCCCAAATTCAAAGAATGGATATTTAAGAAGATTTGCCAGAATAATGGGGATGATCATGACCCATCCGTATTGGGCACCTGCTTTTGTAGAGAGCACCAAATGGGATGTGCCAATAGCCATACTGGCAAAAAGCAGTCCGGGACCTAAAGATTTCCAGATTTTAAGAAGATAGCTCATCAGGTATAAAACGTTAAATTACCATAATTTAAATAACTGGAAAAACTACTAAGGATTGGATTTTGCTCTA
>CALGQU010000201.1 GCA_937959125.1 uncultured Croceitalea sp. | reverse complement strand
GTTTTCAAAGCGCACTATACAGTAGTACTTTCAAGCGATAACCACAAAATTTGATACAATGGAAGTTAAAAAGAAAGCACAGCTGCAACTGGAGAAAAACAGTGGCTTCTATTTTGTGATGGGTATGACCTTGGTTTTGGCATTGGTCTATACCGCCTTGGAATGGAAGACGTTTTATAACGATGATGAAGTTCTCTTGGGAGAACTGAACATTATTGATGTTTTGGAACCGGAAATCCCGCCCTTGGTACCATTGGCTCCGCCACCTCCCCCGCCAGTAGCGCCATTAGAAATAAAAGTAGTCCCGGACAAACCGGAAATTGTTGAGTCTGTCATTGACATAGTAGAACCCTCACCTACCACAGAAATTCCAAGTCCACAACAGTTAAATTTCACGGAACCTGTAGTTGAGGAAACTATTCCATTTATATTGATTGAAGACGTTCCCGTATTTCCGGGATGCGAAAATGCCGATGACAAACGGGTTTGCTTTCAAGAAATGATGCAAAAACATATCCGGAAAAATTTTAACTATCCTGAAAATGCGATTGCTATGGGATTGGAAGGCAAGGTTTATGTGCAGTTTACCGTACAGAAAAATGGCACGGTGGGTGAAATCAAGTTAAGAGGTCCGCATGAAGTATTGGAAAAGGAAGCAGCGCGTATCATCTCTAAAATGCCTCAACTTACCCCAGGTAAACAACGGGGAACAGCCGTTAAAGTACCTTTTAGCATTCCCATAAAGTTTGCGTTACAGTAAACTACCTTGGGTATTATAGCCCATAAAAGAAAACCCTGCAAGGATGACCTTGCAGGGCTATATCGTTGGTGAGGACCTTTCCCTAACCGGAAAGGTCTTTCAACTTATTCTATGCTAATGGCCTTATTATAAGCTTCTACTTTAGCTTTCACCTCTTCTTTGGTAGCTCCCATAAATTCCTTTACTTCTTCCATTTCTTCACCATCAACATTGGAAGTGGTAGTCACTATGGCTTTAAAAGCACCATCCGCCATATTGCTCATTTCAACACGTATTTGCTTTTCTACCTGCTTGGTTTCCTTTATACCATCCGTAGTAATACTAATTTCAGTACCATCTTCTTTTAGCATGCTTATTTCGTCAACAACAGAATTATTTACCAAACTAGGTGCTATGACCAAGGCCACAACGGACATCAACTTCAACAAGATATTCAAAGAAGGTCCGGAAGTATCTTTAAAAGGATCACCAACGGTATCCCCTACTACAGCGGCCTTATGGGCATCACTTCCTTTTTTACCATCACTTTCAATAGTCTTTTTGGCATTATCCCAAGCACCACCGGCGTTTGATTGGAAAATGGCCATCAGTACCCCACAAGTGGTGACACCGGCCAAAAGACCTCCCAACATTTCTGCACCACCGATAAAACCAACGGCAACAGGAACGGCAATGGCCAACAAGCCTGGTAATACCATTTCTTTTATGGATGCTTTTGTAGAGATATCCACACATTTATCATATTCTGCCAAACCATCGGCAGCATCAAAAGTTGCCCTTTGTTCTGGTGTAGCTTTGGACATATCAGAATCAACGGCCCTCATCACTTCCAAGGCAGCTTTCAATTGCGGGATATCCCTAAACTGACGACGAACTTCCTCGATCATGGCCATGGCCGCACGACCTACTGCATTCATGGATAAGGCAGAAAACACAAAAGGAAGCATACCCCCGATCAACAAACCGGCCATTACGGTAGGTTTGGAGACATCAATAGCGGTTACATTGGCCGTTTGCATAAAAGCAGCAAACAAAGCCAAAGCCGTTAGGGCCGCAGAAGCAATGGCAAAACCTTTACCAATGGCAGCGGTCGTATTACCTACAGCATCCAATTTATCGGTACGTTCCCTAACTTCTGGTTCCAATTCCGCCATTTCGGCAATACCACCGGCATTGTCAGAAATAGGACCGTAAGCATCTACGGCCAATTGTATCCCCGTATTGGCCAACATCCCAACGGCTGCAATAGCGATACCGTAAAGCCCGGCAAAATGATGCGAAACCAATATGGCCGCAGCGATTAAAAGGATAGGAAACATGGTAGACATCATCCCTACACCTAAACCAGCAATGATATTGGTGGCCGCTCCGGTTTCGGATTGACGAACAATAGAGTTTACGGGTTTTGTTCCCGTACCTGTATAGTATTCGGTGACCTTACCTACGGCAAGACCGGCAACAAGACCGGCAAGTACCGCGATAAACACCCCTAAAGAACCGTATTCTACACCGTTAAAGGTCCAGCTTTCCGGTAACATATTGGTGATAATAAAGTAACAGGCAACAAGCATTAGCCCCGCGGAACCAAATTCCCCTACGTTCAATGCCGTCTGTGGGTTTCCACCATCTTTAACACGCACAAAGAAGGTCCCTATGATGGACATGATAATTCCGACCGCAGCAAGTACCAAAGGAAGGTAAACTGCACCCAAACCATCAAAAGAACCATCAAAAGCAGGGATTTGCGTAAAGGCAGCTCCCAATACCATGGTTCCAATAATAGAACCTACATACGATTCAAAAAGATCCGCACCCATACCGGCAACATCACCTACATTATCCCCTACGTTATCCGCAATGGTAGCAGGGTTTAAGGGGTGATCCTCTGGAATACCTGCTTCTACCTTACCTACAAGGTCAGCACCTACATCCGCAGCTTTGGTATAGATACCACCACCAACACGTGCAAAAAGTGCAATGGAAGAAGCACCCAAAGAAAAACCGGAAAGTACGTTAAGTACCTCACCAAGTTCCCATCCTTGACCGCTGTATATCATAAAAAGTCCGCTAAGCCCTAAAACACCAAGTCCTACAACACCAAGCCCCATAACGGCACCACCGGCAAACGCCACTTCCAATGCTTTCCCCAAAGAGGTCCTTGCTGCATTAGTGGTACGCACATTGGCTTTGGTAGCCACCTTCATACCAATAAATCCGGCCAAGGCAGAACAAATGGCACCTACGATAAACGATACTGCCACCATGCCGTTTGAGCCTTCTTCGTTACTTCCCTTAAAGAAAAGAAGTATGGCAACAGCAACCACAAAAATGCTTAGGATTTTGTATTCCGCTTTTAAGAAAGACATTGCCCCATCTGCAATATTCTTAGCAATACGGGCCATTTTAGCATCACCCACTTCTTGCTTGGACACCCATGCGCTTTTGACAAAAACGTACACTAAGGCCAAGACACCAAAGGCTGGCAAAAACTTTACGATTAATTCCATAGTTTAGTTAATTATGTTTTTTTTAAGATAATTTTTAGTGGGGCAAATGTAGTAAAACACAAAGGAATAAAAAAGCATCCCAGAAATAGTGGGATGCTTGCAATCGATAGCTTTTCAATGTCTTAGATAACGAAGGTGCGCTTCTTTTTGTGCTCACTTTCATCATAGCGCTTCACACATTCGACGTAGATTTTCTTGGCTTCCTCTGCATTTCCCCAGCCACCGGTATCCACCTTCTTTTCCTCTAAATCCTTATATACCTGAAAGAAATGCTCAATCTCCTTCAAACGGTGTGGGTTGATGTCGGAGATATCGTCACGCTTGCTCCAAATAGGATCGGATACGGGGACACAGATAATTTTTTCATCAGGACCTTTCTCATCGGTCATATGGAATACCCCTATGGGTTTTACTTCCATCACCACCATAGGATAGGTGGGCTCCGTACCCATGATCAAAACATCCAACGGATCTTGGTCCAATGCCAAGGTTTCCGGTACAAAACCATAATCCCCGGGGTACATCATGGAAGAGAACAAGGTTCTGTCAAAACGGATTTTGTGGAGCGCAAAGTCATATTCATACTTGTTTCTACTCCCTTTAGGAATTTCTATCAATACATCAAAAGAAGTCACTTCTTCAACACTCATATATAGGTCTTAAATTTTTATGCAAAAGTACCTGTAACTAACGGCAGTAATGTTAAGATAGTATGAAGAAGCTTCGTATTTTCTTACTTAATATAAGTTTGACATAATAAGAGTTTGCTAGCTACCTAAAGGTCAACAATAGTAAGTGATGCCACTTAGAGCCCCAGCCTGCCTGTCGGACGCTCGACCGGACAAAACTAAATTTACAAAAAACTACGTTGGGTTCCCATTACTAAAAACTAAACCCAAAGGTTCCGGTAACACCAAAAGGTCGCGCATCTGGACTATCCAAATAATTCCCTCTAAAATTGAAGTCTATCCTAAAGATCTTAAAGATGTTCCCAATACCCAAGGAATACTCAAAATAAATCTGCTCATCCGGTGCTTGCAAAGGAATATTCGCTGGTGCGCTTAACGCGATATTCTCATCGGAAATTTGCCCCCAAGCCCCTCTAAGGCCTACTATCTCGCGTAGATTTAATTTTCGCAAAAATGGGATCCTGGAAAAAATACGCCCGTTAAAATTATGCTCTAAATGCAACGTAGCATAAGTGTCGGTAACAAACTCATAGAAATCCAGATTGGGAAACACATTGTATAAAGAAAAAACCGTCTGGTTCCCTGGAATAACACTTAAGAGTGATAGCGGCACTTCGCCAAAGGTCTTCCCTACCTCTATGGTACTGCGCAATCTTCCAAAGCCACCCAATTGCCAAGGCTGGGTGTACGAGAACTGTAAACGTTGGTAATCAAAATCGCTTTCCAGAAAACCGCTGAGTCCTGTTGTATAATTCAACAATAAGGTGCTAAATTCGTCATTGATGGCCCCTGGTTCCACCCCATTACCTATAGTCCTTCTTCCCGGGGTATAGATAAGCGTGGTATTGATGTCAAACTGCTTGGTTTCTGATGATACACCGGTTGGGGAATTGAGATCTACATAATCCAAGTTGAAGGCGTCGGGCAATGCCGAACGTAAGGTCCTAAAGGAACCCCCTAGATTTACCCTAAAATTCTTAAATGGCTGCACCTCAAAATTCAATACCGATAAGTTGATGTTGGTGAGCCGATCGTTATTTCCAACGGACACCAAAGTAGAAGATGCAATACTCCTGCCAAGGACATCACTGGTCGACGTTAAGCT
Organism: uncultured Croceitalea sp.; assembly: GCA_937959125.1. Taxonomy (GTDB): domain Bacteria; phylum Bacteroidota; class Bacteroidia; order Flavobacteriales; family Flavobacteriaceae; genus Croceitalea. The sequence continues at coordinate 8,974 of CALGQU010000201.1, read as the reverse complement.
AAGCCCCAGCTGTTCCACATCCCTTCTATTTCCGCCAGAGAGGATCAAGCGGGATTTGCGGTCCAACAGAAATTTACCGGAAAGTCCATATTTGAACTTCTTATCGTTAAAACCGTAGGCCAAATAACCTTCTAGCCGCCAAGGGTCGTTCTGTCCAAAAAAGGTACGTGCCCCTCCACGAAGCCGAAACCCCTCGGCCTCATTGGTACCAAAGGTGCTGTATACATCCCCAATATCAATGTTCCATTTGTCTATCTCCACATACCCGGATCCCAAAATACTTACAATGTTATAATAGGTATTGAATTTTGGAACCGTTTTTAACGTATCCAGTAATTTAAAGATTCCAGCTTCATCCTCGTTAAGCTGCTCTAGGCGGGCATTGCTCCAAAACACACTGTCTTTTGCAAATAACCTGGGATCGTAAGGATCGGACTTGGCCTTGTAAAAACTTGCCGGTCTATCCGCTTCAAATTTGTAGTTGTCATAAACGGTGGTCCGCTTACCATAGACCCCTTTGGAACGTTCCTTTTTGGAAAAGGCAAAATCGCTCAGCATATAATCCCGTTTCAATAAAAAAACAGAATCGTTGACCACATCAAATTCCTGCTCAATATAGATTTCCTTTACCCAATTGATATTGGCACTTTTGGTGACCTCCATATTGATTTTCTTGATGGCAAAGGTGGTATCGTTCACCCAAAAATCCCCTTTGAAGGTCAATTCATTTTTCCTACGCGGATAATAGATAATATTGTAACACCATTTGTTATCGATAAACGTACTGTCCGATAATACATAATTATAGGTGTCCACACCCGTTTTGGAAAGCGGACTGGTAAAACTCTTGTCAAAAAACTTCAAGTAGTTGTTATAGATGTTATAATCCGAATAGAGATCCTCTACAAAAGCAGTGATAGCCTGATTGCCACCAAAACCTGAATTCTTGTTCCCCAAAACATCTTCCTTCTCCAATCCCAAATCATTATCTCCATAGGTTTTGGAAAAAACTTCATTTAAAAAAATGGGCAGGTAGGTTTTACCGGTAACCCTGGACGTATCCAGATCATCAAAAATAAATTCCAATCCCCGGAAAACGCGGCTTTTTATGAGACCGCTGTCTATGGTATTCAAATCAAACTCTACTTTTTCATACTTATCAAACTCGTAGCTCTTGAACTTACGTACGCCGTTTTCCCTTTTTTTGGCCCAAATTTTCCGCAATATATCAACGGCCGGGTTGTTCTTTTTGGACTGTTTCCCGGTGTATACTACCACCTCATCCAACTGTTCGGTAGAAGCCAGCATTACAATCTCCAAACCGTAGTTTACCTTGCCCGCCAGAAACAATTCTTGGGTTTCATACCCAACAAAAGAAATTTGGAGTACGGTATAGGTTTCCTCGGACTCAAAATAAAAACGTCCGTTGTCATTGGTAATCGTCCCTTCAGATGAATCCTTAAAAATAATATTCGCGAAAGCAACGGGATCGCCAAATTCATCCAAAACAATACCTTCCACCTTGGTTTGTCCAAAGAGGTTAACGGAAATAAATAGGAGTAAAAGGGATAAAAGGAATTTTCTCATGTGGTTCTTACCAAAACCCTACGATACCATGTACTATGCATCGTGCTATTTTGGTCTATTTGATGTTAAAGTAACTTCTTATCAAAAACTATTCCTTAAAAAAGCCTCGCCAACAAAAAGTTGACGAGGCTAAGATACCATTACAAATTTGTTCTATTCTTTATATAACACTTTCTTAACTGCTTTGATTACATCTTGGCTGTTGGGCAACCATTCCGCCAACAATACCGGGGAGTATGGCGCGGGTGTATCTGCAGTGTTCAGTTTTACGATGGGCGCATCCAAAAAGTCAAATGCCTTGTCTTGCACGTGATAGATAATTTCAGTAGCCACGTTGCCAAAAGGCCAAGCTTCCTCTAAAATGACCAAACGGTTGGTTTTCTTAACGGAATTGATAATGGCATCTACATCCATGGGACGTACGGTTCGCAAATCGATGATTTCGCAACTGATTCCTTCTTTCTCCAATTCATCAGCCGCTTTATAGGCTTCTTTGATAATCTTCCCAAAGGATACGATGGTTACATCCGAACCTTCCCTTTTTAAATCTGCTACCCCTAATGGAATGGTATACTCCCCTTCCGGCACCTCACCTTTATCCCCATACATCTGTTCAGATTCCATAAAAATGACCGGGTCATCATCCCTAATGGCAGATTTTAGCAAGCCCTTTGCATCAGCAGGATTGGAAGGCACGACCACCTTAAGACCTGGACAGTTGGCATACCAACTTTCAAAGGCCTGTGAATGTGTTGCCGCCAATTGGCCCGCAGAAGCCGTTGGTCCCCTAAAGACAATAGGGCAAGCAAACTGCCCCCCGGACATCTGTCTGATCTTGGCTGCGTTATTTATAATTTGATCGATCCCTACCAAGGAGAAATTAAAAGTCATAAATTCAATGATGGGTCGGTTGCCCAACATGGCAGAACCTACACCTATTCCAGAAAAGCCCAACTCAGAAATTGGGGTATCTATGACCCGTTCCGCACCAAACTCATCCAACATTCCCTTAGAAGCTTTGTACGCACCATTATATTCCGCAACTTCTTCTCCCATTAAATAAATGGAATCGTCCGTTCTCATTTCTTCTGACATTGCCTCGCAGATGGCTTCTCTAAATTGTAATGTTTTCATAACTGACTTACCGTGTGATTTAGCTATTAAGGTGTTTTAAAAACGCAAGCAAAAATAGCAAATATTACAGGAACGGAATATGCTAAAATTTAATTAAAACGTGAAATAATTTACTATGCATGCATAGTAAAATTGGTATTTTATAGCTATCTTTGAACCACAAAATTGAAAACTGGACTATGAAAATTTTAGTTTGCATAAGTAATGTACCGGATACCACGTCGAAAATCAACTTTACCGATGGGGATACCAAGTTTGACACCAATGGGGTGCAATTTGTAATTAACCCCAACGATGAATTTGGCCTTACCCGTGCCATGTGGTTCAAGGAAAAACAAGGCGCTGCAGTGCATGTAGCTACTGTTGGCGGTGCCCAAACGGAACCCACCATAAGAAAGGCTTTGGCCATTGGGGCAGATGAAGCCATACGCATCAACGCAGAACCTACAGATGGTTTCTTTGTAGCCAGGCAATTGGCAGAAGTAGCTAAGAATGGAGGGTATGACCTAGTCATTGCCGGTCGGGAATCCATTGACTACAACGGTGGAATGGTGCCTGGGATATTGGCAACCTTACTGGGCATGAATTTTGTAAATACCTGTATAGGCCTAGAGATTGATGGCAGCAACGCTACCGCAATACGCGAAATAGACGGTGGCAAGGAAACTATTGGGACCTCCCTTCCCTTGGTCATCGGGGGACAAAAAGGATTGGTGGAAGAAAGTGATCTTCGAATACCCAACATGCGCGGTATTATGATGGCCCGTAAAAAAGCATTGAACGTTGTGGAACCTATTGATGCGCCCTCCATGACTGCGGATAGTAGTTTTGAAAAACCTGCGGCCAAAGGTCCGGTTAAATTGGTAGATGCCAGCAATATTGATGAGTTGGTGAACTTATTGCACAACGAGGCTAAAGTCATTTAAATAATAGACCTCAAGGATAACCACGGATAATACGTGTTTTGTCCTTGGATTTAAAAAATAATTATGTCAGTATTAGTATATACAGAATCAGAAAAAGGAAATTTCAAGAAAAGTGCTTTTGAGGCAGTTTCGTATGCTTACGAAGTAGCCCGACAACTTGGGGAAACCGTAACGGCCGTTGCCATAAATGCGGGGGATGCCTCCCCATTGGGAACTTATGGGGCATCAAAAGTATTGCATATTTCCAATGATCAGCTTTCCAACTTTAACGCCTATGCCTATGCCACGGCCATTGCTGCGGCCGCAACATTAGAAAATGCCAAAACCATAATTGTCAGTTCCAGTGCGGACAGCAAATACCTTAGCGGAATTTTGGCGGCAAAATTAAATGCAGGCTATGTACCCAATGTGGTGGCCGCCCCAGAAAGCACGGCACCTTTTAAAGTAAAACGCACGGCATTCAGTAATAAAGGGTTCGCCCATACGGAAATCACGGCCGACACCAAAATTATTGGGGTGTCCAACAATGCCTTTGGTATTGTAGAAAATGCTACCACGGCAGAGGTATCCGACTTTGCCCCAGACTTGACGGACGGGGACTTTGGCACCAAATCCTTGGAAGTGGATAAAGTTGTTGGAAAAGCGACCATAGCAGATGCCGATGTTGTAGTATCTGCCGGAAGAGGCCTCAAAGGCCCAGAAAATTGGGGTATGGTAGAAGAATTAGCAGATATCCTTGGTGCTGCCACGGCTTGCTCCAAACCAGTCTCGGATTTGGGATGGAGACCGCATGGCGAACACGTAGGACAAACCGGAAAGCCCGTAGCAAGTAATCTTTACATTGCCATTGGTATCTCTGGCGCCATTCAACATTTGGCCGGTGTAAGTGCATCAAAAACCAAAGTGGTCATCAATAACGATCCCGAAGCCCCCTTCTTTAAGGCTGCGGATTATGGGGTTGTTGGGGATGCTTTTGAGGTAGTACCGAAACTCATCGAAAAATTAAAGGAATTTAAAGCCCAGAACGCTTAAATTTTGTTAATTTGCTTCATTGAAGCGGCTGTTCAAGAATTGGCCATGGCCTCTTGTTTGAACAGTTTTTTTTGTTTTATACCATCCCGTTTATGAGTTTAGTTCGGTTAAAAATCAAGGGAATATCATATAGCCAGACCCAAAATGGCGCTTATGCCCTTATTTTAAATGAAGTTGAAGGTGATCGTAAATTACCCATCGTCATTGGTGCCTTTGAGGCCCAATCCATTGCCATAGCCTTGGAAAAGGAAATTAAACCGCCACGACCGCTGACCCATGACCTTTTTAAAAATTTCTCCGATCGTTTTGGGATTATCGTAAAACAGGTCATTATCCACAAATTGGTGGATGGGGTGTTTTATTCCAGCATTATCTGTGAACGTGAAAACGTGGAGGAAACCATTGATGCCAGGACCAGCGATGCCATAGCTTTGGCCTTGCGCTTTAGCGCCCCTATTTTTACCTACAAGACCATTTTGGACAAAGCAGGGATTTTCCTGAAATTTTCCAACAAGGATGAGGACGATGACGATGATGACAGTATTGTGGTCGATGAAATTTTACAGGAGAGTGAAACCGTAGCAATCGAATCGGGTGCCGAGGATGGGTATCGGGAGCTGACCTTGGAAGAACTATACAAAGAACTGGACAAGGCCGTTGCCAGTGAAGACTACGAAAAAGCGGCCAAGCTGCGGGATGAAATTTCCAAACGCAAATAACACCTACCCTTTATGAGACCATCAAAAATTGGGATACTCTTACTTTTTTGTTTTTTTAGTTTTCATCTAAACGCACAACCGCCTCTTCCAATTACGGAACTTATTGATTTACAAACCACGGCAGAAGTCCAACAAACCGCTGACGTTTTGGTACCCAACCAAGGTTTTACCTTTATGAATTTATTACGGGGTGCCCTGGGGATGTTGGTATTGGTCCTTATCGCTTTTTTATTTAGTGCCAATAGAAAGGCCATTAATTGGAAAACGGTAGGTATTGGATTAGGGTTACAACTAATTATCGCCCTAGGTGTATTAAAAGTGCGCGTAGTTCAACTTGTTTTTGAATGGATTGGGGAACGTTTTATCGATATTTTGGAGTTTACCCGTGCAGGCAGCAAATTCTTGTTTGAAGGCTTGGTAGTGGATATGGACACCTTTGGTTATATTTTTGCTTTTCAAGTACTTCCCACCATTATATTCTTTTCTGCCTTGACATCCGTCCTGTTCTACTTGGGCGTCATCCAAAAAGTAGTTAGGGCCTTGGCATGGTTGCTCACAAAATCCTTGGGTATATCCGGGGCGGAAAGCTTATCCATTGCGGGGAATATTTTTTTAGGTCAAACGGAGGCCCCATTACTCATTAAGGCCTATTTGGAAAAAATGAACAAATCTGAAATCCTATTGGTCATGATCGGTGGTATGGCCACTGTTGCAGGTGCAGTGCTGGCCGCCTACATTGGATTTTTAGGTGGGGACGACCCAGAGCTACAACTCGTTTTTGCCAAACACCTTTTGGCCGCTTCCGTAATGGCAGCACCGGGTGCTATTGTCATTTCTAAAATTTTATATCCTCAAACCGAAGAAATCAACACGGACGTTAGGGTTTCCCAAGATAAAATAGGTTCCAATATTCTGGATGCCATAGCCAATGGAACTACAGAAGGGCTAAGACTTGCCGTCAATGTTGGTGCCATGTTATTGGTCTTTGTCGCTTTTATCGCCATGATCAATGGAATTCTTGGCGGTGTAGGGGAATGGACGGACCTCAACAGTTGGATTGCGGCCAATACCCCTTACAATACCTTCTCCTTAGAAGCCATTTTAGGAACTGTATTTGCACCACTCATGTGGCTTATTGGGGTAGCCAATGAAGACATCATGCTCATGGGACAGCTATTAGGGATCAAACTAGCTGCCAGTGAATTTATTGGATACATTCAATTGGCAGAACTTAAAAACATGGCCAGTTCCGCACATTTTACCTATAACAAGTCCGTTATCATGGCTACCTATATGCTTTGTGGTTTTGCAAACTTTGCCTCTATTGGCATACAAATAGGGGGTATTGGTTCCCTGGCCCCAGGACAACGAAAGACCCTATCGGAATTTGGTATGCGCGCCGTTCTTGGAGGTTCCCTGGCTTCCTTACTTTCCGCTACTATCGCAGGGATGATTTTAGGATAGACTATAATGGTTGATGGTTGATGGTTGATGGTTGATGGTTGATAAAATATAATAAATCCTGAACCGTAGCTTTTCCTTTTTGTCCATTACCTTTTAAATTTATCCCCTATGAAGCAATACCACGATTTATTAAAGCATGTATTGGAACATGGCAATGAAAAAGGCGACCGCACCGGTACGGGTACCAAAAGTGTTTTTGGATACCAGATGCGATTTGACCTTTCTGAAGGTTTTCCCATGGTCACCACCAAAAAACTCCACCTAAAATCCATCATATACGAATTGCTTTGGTTTTTAAAAGGGGACACCAATATTGCCTATCTTAAGGAAAACGGGGTACGCATTTGGAACGAGTGGGCAGATGACAATGGCGATTTAGGGCCCGTTTACGGACACCAATGGCGCAATTGGAACAGTGAGGAAATTGACCAGATCCAAGACGTTATCCATACACTTAAAACCAATCCCAATAGTAGACGCATGTTAGTGTCCGCTTGGAACCCTAGTGTTTTGCCGGATACTTCTATGTCTTTTTCAGATAATGTGGCCAATGGAAAAGCGGCACTCCCCCCCTGCCATGCCTTCTTTCAATTTTATGTGGCAGATGGCAAACTATCTTGCCAATTGTACCAAAGAAGTGCGGATATCTTTTTAGGGGTCCCTTTTAATATTGCTTCCTACGCCTTATTCACAATGATGATGGCGCAGGTGTGCGGGTATCGACCCGGGGATTTTGTACATACGTTTGGGGACGCCCACATTTATAACAACCACCGGGAGCAGGTAGATCTACAATTGTCTAGAACACCAAGACCGTTACCTAAAATGATACTTAATCCAAAAGTGACCAATATTCTGGATTTTACGTTTGAAGATTTTAGCTTGTTGGACTATGACCCACATCCCCATATTAAAGGGGTCGTTGCGGTTTAACGTTTTACAGAAGTTCTTAAAATTATAAAAGCCCAAACTTTCGTTTGGGCTTTTCACATGAGTAAACAAAACAACCAAGAAACACTCTTGTTCTTCTCATAGCAATTTTTATTGCCTTGTTACCGTGCTATATATGCATACATTTGCAAAGGGTTAAGAACGTTCTATGTAGTACATCCTCATTTATTTCCAATTACAAAGGAACACTACAGCTATAACAGAAGTATCACAAGAACTTCATAATTTATAACTACCTATAAATCAAAGTTCTATTTGTACATTTTAACACCCATTGCAAGTAAATCTTATTTTTCGCGACTACTTTCCCACATTTAATTCGATCGCTTGGCATTTTGTGAAACTTACGTGAACTATTACTCGTTATTTAGCAAAGCATGAAAAAAGTATTGATTATTGAAGATGATCCACAGATCATACAGTTATTGGAAATTCATTTAAAAGACCTTGGCTGTCAAGTTTTCATTGCAGATCGGGGCAATCATGGATTGTTAAAAGCTATTGAACTACAACCGGATTTAATTATTCTGGATGTTATGCTTCCAGAAATGGATGGTTTGGAGGTCTGTCAAAAAATACGTTCCAACAATATTAAATCGCCGATCATAATGCTCACTGCAAAATCTGAGGAAATTGATAAGGTATTGGGGCTTGAGGTTGGGGCGGATGATTATCTAACAAAACCTTTTAGTGTTCGGGAGTTCATTGCAAGGGTCAAAGCCATTTTTAGGCGACAAAAAATGGATGAAGCCTTTAACGACCTAACCCAAACACAGAAACTATTGGAATTTGACAACCTTTCCATCAATTTGGAAATGCGCAAGGTAACGTTGGACAATCGCAGGGTAGAATTATCCCCTAAAGAATTTGAGCTTCTGGTATTGCTATCCTCCAATCCCGGAAAAAGTTACGATCGCACCAAACTATTAAACCTCATTTGGGGATATGATTTTAAAGGATATGAACACACCGTCAATTCCCATATTAATCGCCTTCGATCTAAAATAGAATCAGATATGAGTTCCCCCAAATTTATTTTGACCACTTGGGGTGTGGGTTATAAATTCAATGAAGAATTATGAAATATAATATCCTCTCCAATAAACTAATAAAGAAATTGGTATTCTGCTTTTTGGCAATACTTGTTTTGGCAGGTATAGG
>CALGQU010000200.1 GCA_937959125.1 uncultured Croceitalea sp. | reverse complement strand
GGGTTAAGTTCGACCAGCAAATTTTCCGTGAAAATTTGGGTCTCTAACTTCCATCCTTTCAAAAAACTGACCCTTCGGCTGCGCTCAGGGTTAAATTCGACCAGCAAATTTTCCGTGAAAATTTGGGTCGCTAACTTCCATCCTTTCAAAAAACTGACCCTTCGGCTGCGCTCAGGGTTAAATTCGACCAGCAAATTTTCCGTGAAAATTTGGGTCTCATTTAACATAAGCGTCATCATGCACGTGGGCAACGGCGCGCCCAGAGGGGTCATTCATGTTTTTAAAGGCCTCATCCCATTCCAAGGCTATTTTGGTGCTACAGGCTACCGAAGGCTCCTGCGGAACGCTTAAAGCTGCTGCATCTGAAGGAAAATGCCCTTCAAAAATGGAACGGTAATAATATTCCTCTTTTGTGGTCGGTGTTTGGATGGGAAATTTAAAATGGGCATTCTTCAACTGCTCATCACTCACGGCTCCATCAACCACTTCTTTTAGGGTATCTATCCAACTATACCCTACACCATCGGAGAATTGTTCTTTTTGGCGCCATGCCACACTCTCCGGCAGATAGGATTCAAAAGCCTTACGGACCACCCATTTTTCCATGCGCTCCCCATTGATCATCTTATCTTTTGGATTGATGCGCATGGCCACATCCATAAATTCCTTGTCCAAGAAGGGCACACGACCTTCAATACCCCATGCCGCCAAAGACTTATTGGCACGGAGGCAATCGTACATATGTAGTTTGTCCAATTTTCGAACGGTCTCCTCATGGAAATCCTTAGGACTTGGTGCTTTATGGAAGTATAGGTACCCGCCAAAAAGTTCATCGGCTCCTTCCCCGGACAATACCATTTTTATCCCCATGGATTTTATTACCCTAGCCATTAAATACATGGGCGTAGAAGCCCTAATGGTGGTAATGTCATAGGTTTCCAAGTTATAAATAACATCCTTAATGGCATCCAAACCTTCTTGAATGGTAAATTTGATCTCGTGGTGTACGGTACCGATATGATCCGCTACTTTTTGGGCAGCGGCCAAATCCGGTGATCCCTCCAAACCAACAGAGAACGAATGCAATTGCGGCCACCAGGCGTCTTTGGTATCCCCAGATTCAATTCTTTTTTGTGAATATTTTTTTGCTACCGCAGAGGTTACCGAAGAATCCAATCCGCCGGATAATAGTACCCCATAGGGAACGTCCGACATCAATTGCCGTTTGACCGCCGCTTCCAAAGCATCATGGATTTCCTGTATGCTGGTCTGGTTGTCCTTGACCGCTTCATACTCCATCCAATCCCTTTTGTACCATTGTACAAACTCCCCTGTGGAACTATGCAAGTAATGCCCCGGGGGGAACAACTCAATTTTTGTACAGGTCCCTTCCAAAGCCTTTAATTCTGAAGCTACGTAAAAAGTCCCGTTTTTGTCCCAGCCAATATACAGGGGAATGATTCCCATATGGTCCCGGGCGATAAAGTACTCGTCCTTCTCACTATCATAAATGGCAAAACCAAAAATTCCATTGAGCTCATCCATAAAATCTACCCCTTTTTCTTGGTATAACGCCAAAATGACCTCGCAATCGGACTGGGTTTGGAACGCATACTTTCCATCAAACTGCTCACGCAGTTCCCTATGGTTATAGATTTCCCCATTGGCCGCCAATACCAACTTGCCATCAGCACTAAAAAGCGGCTGCTTCCCAGAGGCCGGATCAACGATCGCCAAACGCTCATGGGCCAAAACGGCCTTTTCATTGGCATAGATTCCACTCCAATCCGGTCCCCTATGCCGTACTTTTTTAGACATCTCCAATAACTGTGGTCGCAATACCTCAACACTTTCCTTTACATCAAACGCACAAACAATTCCGCACATAACGCTCTATTTTCTTCTAATTAAAGTACAAAGGTGCATTTGTTATTATAAATTAAAAATGATTATTCTACAAATGGTTACAATATGAAATAATTAATGCTTCATATGCATAAAAAATTAAGTCAAAATCCCGCCCTAGTGAATTTTAAGAATATTCTGAAAGTTGGTCAAAATTTAACGACTCTTTAAAAATAGTTCAAACTTGTTAGGACTACTTTTGAATTTCAACTAAAAATAAGAACATGAAAAAAGTATTATTACCCGTATTCTTTGCCTTGGCCTTAGTATTTTTTACCGAAGCAAGGGCGCAAAAGTTTAGTGGTTTGGACAAAAGTCCTGCCGACGTAGCTTCTTTCCCGTCCAGTTACAAGATATCCAACAAAACGGCACGTGTCATTTACGGACGTCCGCAACTGAAAGGTCGTGCTATAGGCGATTTGGCCCCTGCGGGAAAAGTATGGCGTACCGGAGCTAATGAAGCTCCAGAAATTACCTTTTACAAAGACGTTACCTTTGGTGGTCAAAAAGTGGCTGCCGGTACTTACGCATTATTTACCATTCCCGGTGATAAGGAATGGACGGTTATCCTAAACAACAATTTGAACCAATGGGGTGCCTATTCTTATGACAATGCTGCGGATGTCGTTCGTGTGACCTCTGCCGTATCTTCTGCGGATGAAGCCTTGGAAGCCTTTTCCATTGCTTTTAAAGAAGTGGATGGCGGTGCCCATTTGATTATGGGATGGGGAACCACCAGGGTGGCAACCCCAGTGCTTTTCTAAATCTTTTTTGATATAAAATTGGAACCCCAAAGCGGATGCTTCGGGGTTTTTTGTTGTCATTCGCATTATTTTACGCTAAAACGAAACGTTCGTATACAAAGTGTACCGGAGTTCTTGTATTGAAACCACCCCTACTTCACCTGCTCCCCACCCACAAAAACCTGTTCCGCTTGCAAAGCGGGAATTTCTTTTGTCGGCACCGTCATAATATCATCGCTTAGGATAACGAAATCGGCTTTTTTACCCACTTCGATACTTCCTTTTTCATCTTCCTCAAAATTGGAATAGGCTGCCCAAAGGGTCATGCCTTTTAGGGTTTCTTCCCTAGAGAGGGCATCCTTTATTTGAAAGCCCCCTTCCGGGTATTGCGATGTATCTTGGCGAGCCACTGCGGCATAAAAGGTTAAAAAAGGGCTTACGGACTCCACAGGAAAATCGGTACCTAAAGCAACGGTTCCTGCTTTGTCCAACAAGGTCTTAAAGGCGTAAGCGCCCTGCACCCGCACTTCCCCCAATCGGTCACCGGCCCAATACATATCACTGGTGGCGTGTGTGGGTTGCACGGAGGGGATGATCCCCAGCGCAAAGTAATCAAAATCCTGCGGGGATATCACTTGGGCGTGTTCCACTTTCCAGCGTCGGTCCGTTCTATTTTCCAATACCTTTTTATAGGCACGCAATACAGCTATATTAGCAGAATCGCCAATAGCATGGGTGTTCATTTGATATTCGCTGGCCGCAATGCGTTCCGCCAAATCGTTAATGGCCGACACCGGGGTCACCATAGCCCCAAAATGCCCGGGTTGGTCCGTATAGGGTTTACGCAGGGCGGCACCGCGGGAGCCTAAAGCCCCGTCCCCATATACTTTTACGGAACGTACATTGAGCTTGTCCGTTTTTACGATGCCTTTGGGCAAATAGTGGTCCAAATTTTCCGGGGTATTACTGATCATGACATACACCCGAATATCCAACTCCCCGGACTGCTGCAAACTGTCTATCAATTCTATGGTCTGCCGGTCCAAACCTGCATCGTTTACCGTGGTAAGGCCGTTATCAAAGCAGATACGTTCCGCTTCCTTTAGGGCCGTTACCTGTGTTTTAAGGCTTGGTTTTGGCAGCACGGCATCCACCATATCCATAGGATTATCAATAAGGATTCCCGTAAGCTTTCCTTTGGCATCCTTTAAAATGGCACCGCCATCTACTTGGGTATCAGCTTTTATTCCCGCTAATTCCAAAGCAGCGGTATTTGCCAGATAGGCATGCCCGTCCACGCGCTCCAAGACTACAGGAATAGCCTCAAAAGCTTGGTCCAACATATAATTCGTTGGAAATTCCTTTACGGCCCAATCGTTTTGGTCCCAACCGCGGCCCCTAATGACGGTCATATCCGGATACGCTTTGTAAAATTGGAAAACCCGGTCCAACACCTCATCAAAACTTTGGGTACCGGTCAAATCTACCCGTTGTTGGTTTAATCCCAATCGATAAAAATGACAGTGCGCATCAATAAGGCCCGGAAGTAGTGTTTTACCTTGGGCATCCCTAATTTCTTTGGCCTCGTATTTGGTTTGCAGATCATCGTTTTGGGATACCGCTACGAATACCCCATCTTTGATGGCGATACTACTCCCTTTTGAAAAATTGGCATCTACGGTATAGATGTTCGCATTGGTGACGATAAGGTCAACGGTCTCTTTTTCAGTACAGGCTGTCATCAATACGACAAACAAACATAACCTTAGGCTACTTTTTATCATTTTGTATAAGTTTTAATCCAATTCGCTATCTTTTTCTCCAACAGTACCAAGGGTAGGCTCCCGGTGTTTAAGACTTGATCATGAAATTCCCGAATATCGAAATCATCACCCAAAGCTTTTGCTGCCTTATCTCGCAATTCCTGTATTTTAAGTTGTCCAATTTTATAGGATAGGGCTTGGCCCGGTGTGGCCATATAGCGTTCAATTTCCGCCGTGATACCTTCTACGGAATCCGCTTCATTATCCAAGGAATATTGAATGGCCTGTTCCCGGGTCCATCCTTTGGCGTGCATTCCAGTATCTACCACCAATCGTATAGCGCGGTGCATTTCCATGCTCAACATGCCAAAAAATTGATAAGGGTCGGAGTACAATCCCAATTCCTTGCCCAAGGACTCAGCATACAAGGCCCAACCTTCTACAAAGACCCCAAGGCTTTCCGGGTGTAAAAACTCTGGCAAATCCCCGTTCTCTTGCTGTAGGGACAACTGGTAATGGTGTCCAGGGATAGCCTCATGTAAAAATAGGGCTTCACTGGTCAATACGTTGAACTCCTTTACGGAGGGAATGGGCACGTAAAAAACACCAGGGCGGCTGCCATTCTTAGAGCCAGGGACATATTCCGCACTGGCCGATGCTTCCCGGAAGGCCTCCGTCCTTCTTACCTCAAACCCCGCTTTTGGGTCGGCATTAAAAACGCGTTCCATAGGTCCTTCAATTTTTGCCTCAATTGCTTTAAAGTGGGCAATTACCTCATTTGGATCGGTATAGGGTTTTAATTTGGGATTATCACGTACGTGCTCAAAAAATGCTTTTAAATCACCCTTAAAACCCAACTTATTCTTAGCCTTCTCCATTTCCCCACGGATGCGCTCCACCTCCTTTAAACCCAACCGGTGGATTTCCTCTGCCGTCATGAGTGTGGTAGTATGCAAACGGATGAGATAGTCATAGGTCTCCTTTCCGTTCTTCAATGCCCCAATACCTGCCGTTTCACGGGCTTTGGGAAGGTAATCTTGTTCCAGAAAACGTTTGAGCTCTTGGTATTTTGGGATTATCTTTTGCCCGATTATAGTACTGAATTCTTCCCTAAGTACCTGCTTGTTTTCCAGGCTAAAACTATCCGGGAAATTTAGGACTGGCTTAAAAAACAGGTGTTCTTCTACCGATGGGCCCGTAAAATCTTCCAATTGCGGAATCATCTTTGCCACCAGGCTTTTGGGCAATACCCATTGGTTGGCCATGCCTTCCTTCATTTTTAGGATACTGGTATCCAAAAAGATGAGGTAATCATCCAAGCGTTTTAACCAATCTTCATAGTCTTTCACCGTTTTAAAGGGGTGCACGCTGGTCCCCCCTGCCAGTTGCGCAACATACAGGTGTAAGGATTGTATCTGCCCCAAAGGAAACAACTCCAAGGTAGGTAGGTTATATATGGGCGATGCCATGCTTACCAAAGCATTCTCAAGGCCTTCTTTTTTAATACTGCAATCCCACTCCATAACCTCAAGGGCCAATTTTTGGGTAGTTCCAAGGTTTGTGGTATCGACCCCTGCAATCCGTTCTAAAAAACTTTGATATTGCCGGTGTACATGCTTTTGATACGTTGTAGAAATATAATTGGCAATGGTGTCATTATACTGGGAATACCCAGCTTTTGTTGCCTCAATCGGATTAATCTTAAGCTTGAATTCCTGATAATCGCTAAAAAGTAGTGCGCTGTCCTCCGCGACGACCCTTTCTTTGGGTGCTTCTTTACAGCCTACAAAAAAGTGAATGGAAATGAAAACAACGAGAATCCGATATACCATGGAAAAATCCTTTTCCCAAAAATACGGAAATGCTGTTCGTTTACCAGTATGATCAAAACATGTTTAGGGAGTACGAACCCGTAGTCCGGTAGAGGGTATCAAAAAAAAGCTTAATTATCTTCAAACTTCGTCATCACAAACTCCACTCTCCTGTTAGCATCCCTAGCTTTGTTCGACCTGTCTTTATAGATTGGTTGCCGATCTCCCTTACCTTCCCAAGCTATTCTACCTTGCGGAAGTCCGAGTTCTTGAAGGTATAATGCCACCGCTCTTGCTCGTCTAGAGGATAGGTATTTGTTATAATTTTCAGAACCTAAATCATCAGTATGACCATAAATGGAGACTTTTAAAATGGGATTTCGTTTTAAGTGTAGGTATACTTTTTTAATCTCTTGTTTGGCTTTTTCGGTTAATTTATAATCATCAAATTCAAATTGTAGTCGATTAAGTACAAAGGGAACATTGAGTTCAAACCTTTTCCTTTCAATTTGGACTACCGCTACCTTGTCCATATAGTAATAGGCCAGGGGTAATGATTTTTTATTCTTTGGTGTTATGCGTAAGGTCTTGGAATACCGGTCGTTCTTGAAATTTCCAAAAACAAGGTAGTTTTCAAATCCACTAGCGGTATACTCCCCTTCAATAAGGACCCACTTTTCAGGATTGTATATCGGACCCATTAACTTTAGGTTCATGAAGGTATATTCCCGTATTTTAAAGTTATCCAACCTTCTGGGAGATAGATTTTTATTGGTATCCAAACGAAGTGGCTCCGCACAGAACAAGGAGGAGACCTCCATAATGGACAGTCCAGATTTTTCTGCAAGACTCAATCTAAAGGATACCTTGTAGGTTTTTCCTTTTTCTAAGGTTTTGGAAAGTTTTAATTGAATGTATTCCCTATAGTCGTTGGGACTATATAGGTAAAGTCCGGCATAGGCATTCCCATCAAATGCCTCTTGAAAACCGTTGAAATTCTGGGGTACACCCATGATATCAGATCCACATTCATGAAAATAATCCGTAGAACCGTTGGTTGGCGCAATTAAAGATTTTAAGTTTTGTGATAAGCTACCCATCTCTTTAGGGCAATCAAAATGCTCTTCAAAACTTCCGTTGATCACAAGGTTTTGCGAATGCACGGTATAAAAAGATAAAAATACAAATACAGAACGAAGACAAGATTTTTTTGGGGACATAAGTAGGGTTTAAGATACCCACACTCGTGTTCCAAAAGAGAGATATCTTATCCAATAACTCACATTTATTGTAAATATTGTCCTACAAATAATAAATATTTAATATTTCTAAGTTATTCCCTTTCTATATTGGTCATCACAAACTCTACTTGCGTTTTTTCTTTAGGCTTTCCTTTGCCTAGATCCTTGCTTTCACCTACACCTTCCCATACCAAACGGCTATCATTGATTCCCAACTTTTTAAGATAAAGGGCTACGGCCCGGGCTCGTAAGGAAGATATGAATTTGTTGTGTTCCGGGTTACCGGCATCATTGGAATGGCCTGTAATCTTCATCTGCACTTCGGCGTTTTCCTTTAAAAACTTAAAAATCTTCTTTACGTTGGCAATGGCTTCGGCATCCAATTCATAGCCTTTAGGTTCAAATGGGTTTTCTTCCAACACATAAATTTTATCTTGCTCGTAATCCACGCGTGGCAACTCCTCCAACACCAAATTGTCTACGTAGTAGTACGAAAAGTCATTCGGCATTACGGTTTTATCATTTGGGATCAAGGAAGTAGCGTTATTATTGGCAAAATTTCCTATAAGCATATGGTTTTCAAAACCTTTGGCATCAAACTCCGCAGTTAAGGTTACCCATTCCTCCTTATTTGACAAGGATTTGTCGGCTTTTAGCGGAATAACCCTGTAGTCCACATCAGCAAGTAAATCCATTCTAGAGGATGTCAATGCTTTACTATTGGGTACCCTAATTTTGGTATTCGTCAACACCAAGGCCATATTTTTAACGGCCAACGTTGATGTCTCTGCAAGGCTTACCTGGAACGACATCTTATAAGGATATTTTGCCCTCAAGGTCTTTGTGGTGTTCAATTGTGCATATTCCCTATAGTCGTTCAATGCATAAAAATACAATCCTGTATAGCCTTTCCCTTCCGCCGCTTCTTGGACACCCCTAAAATTTTCAGGTGCCGAAAAGTCCTTGGTACCGCAGGTATTAAAATAATCCCCGGAACTTGATGTAGGCAGGGAAACCTCATCTAGTATCTCGGAAAAACTTACGATTTTGGAAGGACAGGCACTGAACTCTTCAAATCCTCCATTGGAGATTAGATTTTGGGCGGTAAGGCCGCCACAAATACATAAACTGAAACTAAATAAAGTAAAAATTCGAGAACGCATAGGTAGATGGTTTGTTGATGTATGTAGGTTCTCGTATTGCTAAAACGTAGGATAACCTCTTAATATTGCGTAGTCTTTAACAGAACTCCTTTTGCAGATATCTATATTCTTATGATATGCAAGTGAATCCCCCTTAAAATCATGGTGTTGCTTTTTAAAAAAATCTTGTTTCCTACTATCTTTTGATAACCGCCCCTCCCTAAAAATACTTTTATTGGAAAATAGCCGTTAATAGGATACCAAATCTTACTAAAATGCGCAAACTTAGCATTGTGCTCCTATTGTTATGCTTCCCATTTTTTATGCGAAGTCAAAACGCCATTACGGGTAAAGTGGTCGATGAACTCGGACTACCCGTATATCTGGCCTCCGTTTCCATTAATGGAAGTGACACGGTTGTCCATACTGATTTTGATGGCAACTTTACCTTAGAAAGCACAAAGGATTTTCATTGGAAAATAACCATAACCTCTGCGGGATATACAACAGAATCTTTTTTTGTCCTAGACGGTGGAAAAACAGAGGACCTGGTTTTAAAATATGATATAGCCTTGCAAGAACTCTTGAACGGCGATACCGAGGAAGACGATGGTTCTTAATCCCGTTTCGTTTCCATCTCTTTACTTTATGGATTTTAACAGGAATTCCGCGCGTCGGTTCTGCGCCCTACCCCCTTCTCCATTACTAGCACTTAACGGCTTTTTACTTCCGTGGCCAAACCAAGAAACACGCTCCGCCGCAACTCCTTGGTCAATCAAATACTCCCCTATGGCCTTAGCTCTTTTTAAGGCCAGCTCTTCATTGTAGGCATTATTTCCCCAATTGTCCGTATGCCCATGGATTTCCAATACCAAATCAACATCATCTACTAGTTTATGATAAATGGTCAGTAGTTCTTTTTTTGCCCCATCATTAAAAGTAAACTGGTCAAAATCAAAATGGATGTTTTTAAAGGCCTGCAAGGAATCTACTTCTACTGGGGCAGTTTTAGTTTGTAATCGATTATTGGTCAACGCAATCATATCCACATAATAATAGGCCCCTTTTTTGGTCTCTTTTCTTTTGGTCTGCACTTTTCTGGTTTTCTTATTGTCCCTAAGGTTTCCCAAAACCAGAAAACGTTCGAATCCTTTTGCCACAAATTGCGTACTCACCTTTAACCAATCCGTTTTATCTTCATGGAATTTGGGGTGGTTGACTTCAAAAAAATGCACAGGATTGCCTTGTAAGGTCAACAATCGGGTTCTGGATAATTGCGTACGAATAGGGATGTCCAATGCCTTATGGGAAAACACCACGCCAAAATCCTTTACCGCAAAATCAGAACCTTCTGCAAGGCTTATGAAAAACTCCAAGATATACGTCTCCCCTTTGCGCAAGCTTCGCTTTAAGGGTACTTGAATATATTCCCGGTAGTTTGCCGGGGCAAAAAAGTACATCCCGGCATAAGCTTTCCCGTATTTAGGCTGCTGAATACCATTAAAGTTCTCCGGCGCGCCCATCACCGTGCTACAGGTATTAAAATAATCCGTTGAGCCTTTGGTTGGGGTATTCCAATGGGTTACATCTGTTTGAAAAGTCCCTAAGGCATCGGGGCATTTAACGTAATCCTCAAAACTTGGGTTTTTAACCAAATTTTGTGCTACACCCCATTGAAATAGGAGTCCAAGAACTAATACCCCCTTGTATTGTATGCGCATTGGTTTTGTTCTTTCTAAAAACCAAGGTAAGAAAACCTAAAAAAAGAGAATCAAGGGGCAGCAATCAAAAATCGAATTTATAGGACACACCTGCCAAGGCTTGAAACCCTTGGACCCTAAAATTGAACCACTGTTGGTAGTTGTTGTTGGCAATATTGGAAAGTTTGGCAAAAACCGAAAGTTGGTCGTTAAATCGATAGCCCAAATGGGCATTGGCATCAAAGAAACCCTCCAAGTTTACAATGGTCGACGGAAACTCGTTTGCCGGGGTATTGGCTATGGCCGTGGCCTGTAAATCTTGTCGTTCCCCAATATAAAACAAATTGGCACCGGCATACCATTCCTTGGTAATCTGATAATCCAAAAACAAGGAAGCTTGTACTTCCGGTAGGTTCCAAGCCGGATTGTTGGTTTCCGTATCGTAATTATAATACTCTGCATTGAAACCCAGAGTGAAATTGCGGTTGACATCTACATTGATTTCCCCAAAGAATCCAAGGGTCCGGATATCGTCATAAAATACCTGAAAGGAATTTCCAAAAGTATATCCACCTTCATCCCGTCTAAAGGAATTCTCTGGATTCAGCAGAAAAAGTGGTCTTCTGTTCTCCGCCGTATAGGACCCCTTAAGGTTATAGCCCACATTGGAGAAAAGCTGTCCTTTAATGCCCAGATATCCTTCATATTGCTGATCCGTAGGCTGTATGGAAAGTGTAGGCGAAACATAAGGATTGTCTTGTACAAAATCCCGATACGTATTCTGGTTCAAGTCCCCTTCTATTCCTCCATAGGCAATCACCTGTTCTTCCAGCAAGCGATAGGAAGCGGTTACCGCGGGATAAATAAAGAAACTGCCACTACTGGCTTCGGTATCCGCGCCATACACAAAATTGGCCCCCAAGTTTAACGTAAGTTCATCCCTGAGTACCACAAAACTAGGACTTATTCCAACCTGCAGTTGGCCGTAATCCATGCTTGCCATGCTTTCCGTATTGTTCAAACTTGTATTTTGAAAACTCCCGTTCACATAGTCTACCTTGGTCTTTATATTGACCATCTCATCCGTAATGGGGACTTCAATCTCCGGCTGTAGGACAATCCTGTTCTCCCCGGAATCCGTGGCATCCCAAAACCTCCTTGCCGTTAGCTTTCCTTTCTTAAAAAAAGAATCCTCAATGGTTACATGGGCGTTCACAGAAGCATCAAAATAATTCTGGGCCACATCGGGCAATGCGATCAAAATATTAGGGGGTGTATTAAAAAACCCATCCTCAACACCATACCAATTGTACAGCTGGTGCTGTGCGTCAATCCCAACTCCCCAACGGTACTCCCGTTCTTTTTGGGCATAGGAAACTTTGAGCTGTGTATCGTAAAAATTGGTTTCCAATGGGGTACTGTCAATATCCCCCCTGGAGGAGTGGTGACTTAGGCCAACATCCAATAAATCTTCATCCCTTCCCAGTTCCCTACTCGTATAAAAATCGACCAAGGCATTGTTAAAGTTCCCTAGTCCTACCGAGGCGTAGGAATTGTACAAAACCGGCGGAGGCAGCTTTTCTACTTTGGCTGCTTTGGCCTTGGCAGGTGTAAAGGTAGATGCTACCGGAACCGAGAAAATGCTGTAGGTAATCGCTTTTTTTTGCAAGACGATGGAATCATTAAGATTGGGCACCGACTTTATTTTAAAGGCATCTGAAACGGTAGGGGAATACGGTTTTACCACGGTTACCGTTTCAGTACCGATATCATCCGGTTCTTGGGCCCGAACCACCCCATAAAGGCTCAAAAAAAGTATGGTAACCAAAATTCTTAACTGCATAGTGTTCCTATTAATTTTCATTGGGATCAACAGATGAATTGCTTTCCGCCTCACGGGTCTTTATCAAGGACAACTCTCCTTTGGCTTCCGCGACAATGTCATCGAACTCGGCAAAATTCTCCAGAACACTTTCCAGAATATAGGTGGCTTGAAAAGCATCTCCCAAGGCATAAAAGTTCTTGGCCATGACCACTAAGCCTTTTCCGCCCCACTCCTTATAGCCTGCATAGTCTTTTACCAATTTTTGGACTGCCGTATTGGAGGCTTCGTGATCACCCTTCTTATTCTTAAAAAAGGCATCGTAATACCAAGCTTCCGCCGCGGTTGCACCAGTCGCTATTTTCTTTACTTGGGCAAAGGCGGTTGCTGCCAGTTCTTCATTTCCCGTAGCGATGGCGGAACGTGCTATCATTATTTGTGCATCACTTTTAATACGGTTGTCAATGGATTCCGCTGCCAACACCTTTTCTGCATAGGCTATGGTTTTTTGATAGTCCTCCCTTCCGTAATACCCCTTCATTAAATTGGACTGGGCAAAAGTGCGGTTTTGCCCTATTTCCGCGTTTTCCTCTAAACGCAAGAGAAAAGGAATGGCTTGATCGTAATCTTGTTGACCAATATAAATTTCACAAACCCGGGTAAGTGCTTGCTCTGCATATTCATTGGTGCCTTGTTCCGCAACAAAGGTGTAGTGGGGTAAGGCTTTCCCTTTTTCGCCTTTGGCAAAATACAA
The DNA here is from genome assembly GCA_937959125.1 of uncultured Croceitalea sp. Lineage (GTDB taxonomy): Bacteria > Bacteroidota > Bacteroidia > Flavobacteriales > Flavobacteriaceae > Croceitalea. The sequence goes on along the minus strand of CALGQU010000200.1, from coordinate 4,175 downwards.
TTGTGCCAAGGTAAAGTTCGCTTGAACGGCATGTATTCCGTTAGGAAAATCCCTTACGTAACTTTGAAAACCTTTGATGGCCGCTTCCGTTTTCCCTTCGGCATACTTTCTATCCGCCGCCTCAAAGGTGGCTTCGTCCAACTCGGCATCCGTAACCTCAACAAAATCCAGGTTTTTGGCCCATGCCGCGTACTCGCTTACCCTACCCATATCTACATAAACCAATTTTGCGGTCGCTACGGCCTGTTTTGCTTCTTGGGTATTGGGGTAGTCGCCAACTACTTTCTTTAACTTGGTCAAAGCTTGCTCGTTCCTATTGGCATTGTAATGTACCAATCCTTGCCGTAGCATCCCCCTGGGCGCAAACTTACTCTTTGGGAACTGCGTGATCAACGCATCATAGGTACGGAGCCCTTTGGATTCTTCTCCCTGTTTTACATAGGTATTGCCCAACTCAAAGAGGGCATCATCACGCAGGGACGATTTTGGAAACCGATCCACAAACTGGTTTAACGCCTCAATTTTAACGGCATGCTTGCCCAAGAAACCGTTACATAATGCTTTTTGAAAGGTAGCATAGTCCCGTTCCGGACCATTGACCTTTGATGCTTTATCATAGGATGCGATAGCCTGTTGGTAGTTACTGGTCACAAAATAGCTATCGCCCAAACGCGTTAGCGCATCCGTACTTTTCTGCGTATCCTCCGAATCCCCGGAAACAGCCTTAAACTGCGGAATGGCATTGGTATACTCTTTTAGTTTAAAATGGGCATAGCCCAAATTATAGGGAAGCTCCTTAAATTCTTCCACACTGCTTGCCTGCGGATTTGCCTTAAATGCCATAAAACCATCCAAGGCATCATTAAAACGGTTGAGGCGATAGGCGGATTCTGCCTTCCAGTATTCTGCCCGGGCCTTATAAATACCATTACTTGGATTTTTGAGTGATTTTGAAAAGCGTTCCATTGCCTCTTCAAACTCCGCATCAATAAATAGTTCCACTCCCCTATAAAAAGCAACTTTTTGATAGGTTTCCTTACTGGCGTAGCCCGCATTCTTTTCCAAAAGCGTCATGGCCCCTTCAAAATTCTTGGAAGTAATATAGGAGTCCACCAACAGTTCTTGCAATTCTTCTTGATGCTCGTCCTTGGGGTATTTTTCCAAATAGGACGAAATGGCCTGCGGAACCGGTTCATAGGCGTTCCCAATTTCATAACTCAACCTGGCATAATTGAGCAAGGCATCCTTTTCAATGGCTTCATTAAACGGCATTTCCGATGCATTCCTGAACGCATTTAAGGCTTCGGATTTTTTATCTTGTTTTAAATAGCATTCCGCCAAGTGGTAATAGGCGTTTTGTGCCACACCATTATTACCATCGATTATCTTATTGAATTGTCCAATGGCGGCCTCATAATCCCCCTGCTGGTAATGGCTATACCCCAAATAGTAATAATCCGTATTGCTCCACCTACCGCGTTTGCCCCGGTACTTCTCCAGATACGGAATGGCCTCTCCATAATTCCCCAGGTTGAAATAGCTTTCGCCGATAATCTTGTTGAGTTCGGATATCTCCCTTCTATCCGACTTTGGCAATTGCTTTTTGGCCATTTCAATCGCCTTATCAAAATTTCCAAGCTTAAAATTGAGGTCGGCCTGATAATAGGACAATTTTTCCTCCAACACCTTGGGATCCGTGATTTCATCAAAACGCTCATTGGCTCCCTCATAATCGTCCTGCTCATAGGCAATGTAGCCCAAATAGTATTTGGCCTGCGCCCCATATTTATCGGAATTGCGCACCCTGTTCAAATAACGCTCCGCTTCCTTTGGGTTATTTGCTGCGTAGTAAGAATAGCCATTATTAAAATTAAAACGTTCCTCATCCTTACGGGACATGGCACTTTTATCCACTTTCTTATACCATTTAAGCGCATAAGGGTATTTTCCGGTCTCAAAATAGTAGTCGGCAACATCAAAAAAAGCGGAGTTTCTTTTGGTGGAGGTTGGGTACTGTTCCACAAAATCTTCCATCAACTTGTCCGCCCCACGTTGGTTCAAACGTATGGCCGCATTGGCCGTATAATAGGTGCTATTTGCCTTGGTCTCGGTATCCGTAGTGGCTTCCTTAACTTGTTCAAATAAAGCTTGTGCCGCCTGGTACTGCTGGTTATTGTACAAGGTCAAGGCATCTTGATACTGCTTTTGATCATGGGTATAAATCTTGGTTTCTTGGGTAAAGCCCCAGAAGAAAGTGGCCAAAAAAATAGAAATTACGGCAGAAGGTTTTCGACTCATAGTGTTCTACGCTGTTCTCGATTGATGATACCATAACGTCAAAATCCACGCCAAAGTATATCCCCTTATTTTGAAATGTCCAGTTTCCCGTATTAGATGCGTAAATCTTGTTAAGCATTAGCAAAGAACTTAGTATTTTTGAATAGTGGCCAAAAATGGGATACCGCTCCCTTTTTTAGGCCGCACCCTAATATTAAAAGGATACTATGCCGGAAACTGTATTGAAATTGCAGGATGTCGCCGTTTTTCAGAATGAAAACCTTATTCTCAACAATGTTACCCTTGAGGTAAAAAAAGGGGAATTTGTATATATCATTGGAAAAACCGGCAGTGGCAAGAGTAGTTTTATGAAAACCCTTTATGGGGATATTCCCTTGCGGGAAGGGCAGGGTACAGTGGTGGACTTCAACCTAAAAACACTGGAAGAAAAAGATATTCCTTTTTTAAGAAGGAAGTTGGGCATTGTTTTCCAAGATTTTAAACTGCTCTCCGATCGTAATGTGAACAACAACCTAAAATTCGTGCTCAAAGCTACAGGATGGACGGATGCCTCTAAAATGGATATAAAAATTGAGGAGGTCTTGGATAAGGTGGGCATGAAGACCAAAGGCTTTAAATTTCCGCATGAACTTTCCGGTGGTGAACAACAGCGGGTGGCCATTGCTAGGGCCCTGCTCAATGATCCAGAGCTCATTTTAGCGGACGAGCCTACGGGAAACTTGGACCCCCAGACCAGTGTGGAGGTGATGCGCGTATTACAGGAAATCAATGAAAGTGGCCGGACTATCATCATGGCCACCCATGACTACGCGCTTATTTTAAAATACCCCCATAAAACCCTTAAGTGTGACGACAGTAAAGTGTTTGAGGTCATCCAAAAAGCGATGTAAAGGAGCGTTTCGCCTTATGTTTTATCGATTTTAATTGCCTGCCAAAAGATTTTTGTTTTCTTTGTGGAAACAAAATTTTCGCTCCTTTTATGGAACTTCTTGGTATTGATATTGGCGGAACGGGCATTAAAGGTGCTTTGGTAAACGCCGAAACCGGTGAAATGCTCACCGAAAGATTTAGAATCCCTACTCCTTCTTCCAGAAAACCCGATGAGATGGCAGCCGTCATTAAAGATATCGTGGCCCATTTTGACTATAAAGGTCCTGTGGGTTGTGGTTTTCCTACCATTATAAAAAACGGGGTATGTATGTCTGCTGGAAATTTGCATGAAAGTTGGGTAGGCATCAATGTAGATGAACTATTAACCAAGGAGACTGGGCACGAGTTTACGGTTCTTAACGATGCCGATGCGGCAGGTTACGCCTCTATGAATTACGGGGTGGGTAAAGGCAAAGACCGGTTGGTCATCATGATCACCGTTGGAACGGGCTTGGGCAGCGGTGCTTTTTTTAATGGAAAGTTATTGCCCAATTTTGAATTGGGACAAATACCGTATAAGGATTACAAAAAGATTGAACAGTATGCCGCGGCTTCTGCAAAGGAACGGGACAACATCTCCTACGAAAAATGGGGAAAACGTTTCAATAAATTTTTGAAGCTGGTAGAAACCATTGTAGCCCCGGATTTGATTATCGTTGGTGGTGGGACTTCCAAAAAATGGAAGGAATTCAACCATCTCATTACCGTAGAAACCGAAGTGGTAAAAGCAGAGCTCATGAACCATGCCGGAATTATAGGTGCTGCCATAGCCTGTTTAAAAGAACAGCACCATGGGCATGTGAATAGTTAGGCGATGGTTTTTCGACAATTACACTTTTTATAGTTAAAAGAAGGAATTTTGAATACATCGATTTTAAATTCAACCAAAAGTCTTGGGAGACTTCAACTATGGCTTCTCTGGGAGCGTTTTGTTTTTCCTTACAACC
>CALGQU010000199.1 GCA_937959125.1 uncultured Croceitalea sp. | reverse complement strand
AAACCCTTTGGCAACGGGACCCAGAGCATCTCGTTTAATTTAGGTTCCGCGGCACCTGGGGTATACGTTCTCCGGCTTACAGGAAGTAGTGGTCTTGTAGACTCAAAATTACTAATAAACCTATAAGACGAATCAGAAGTGGAAAGCATTGACATTTTGATAAAAAATTACTTAAAATAAAGCTTTGCCCAAATTAATTGTAGAATCGATATCGGGGAAGGATTATATCTTAATAGCACTCCCTCCCAGAGTCAGGTAGGCGCGCTGAGAATAGTACAAACAAAAAACGCTCAAGGATTAAGCTACAGCATAAATTCTAGTTAGGATTATATATCCTTAAAGCTTTCCGCTTTGAAAATGGACCAAAACAAAAAAAACGCTCAAGAATCAAGCTACTGTATAAATTCTAGTTAGGATTGTATATCCTAACAGCGCTCCGCGCTGAGAATAGTACAAACTAAAAAACGCTCAAGCAAGCTTGGCGTTTTTTAGTTTGTACTATTCATTCGTGATCGCGATAGGATTCGAACCTATGACCGTCTGCTTAGAAGGCAGATGCTCTATCCAGCTGAGCTACGCGACCTTTTTGCGGGTGCAAATTTAGCTGAATAATTCTTAATATAAAATTCCAAACAAGGAAATTGCAAGACCATCATCAAATTATTTCGCCCTGACCACTATAAGTTCCGACCTCCTATTTGCTTCATTCTCTCCGTTCGTGCAGGAAGTCCAGTTTTTACAATGGTTTACCAAGCGGGCTTCGCCATAGCCTTTAAAAGAAAGGTTTTGGACGTTAACCCCCAGCTTTACGAGATACTCATAGGTGGCCTTTGCCCTAGCTTGTGACAATTGCTTGTTGTAGCTTGGGGAACCCACAGCATCCGTATGGGATTGGATTTCTATGTCAAGTACACTTTGCCCTCTTAAAAAGGCCGCGGCCTTTTGCAGTATCTGTGCCGCATCTTCCCGGATTTTTGCACTATCCAAATCGAAAAGAATAGGTTGTAATCCAAGGTGTGCGATAAGATCCGCACCTTCCTTGGGAAGTACCACTTCTGTAGCCTCTTTAATCAATACTACCTCAACTTCCCTTGTCTTCCCGGGACTAATGGGAAAGATCGCTGTTTTTTTCTGATGGCCTTCTTTATTGACCACCAATTGCATTTCATCTTTGGAACAGTCTATCTCCAATTGAAAAGCCCCATCCGCATCGGATGTTGTATTTCCTAAAATAGTTCCCGCACTATCCACTATTGAAATCTGGGCATCCGCAAGAGGTATTTCCGTTTTATCTTCCGTCACGGTACCGCTAAGCCCGGACTGGCAATGAAAATTCAACGGTTCGTTCTCCTGAAATCCGTAAATATCGTCCTCGCCAAGCCCTCCAGCCCTATTGGAGGCAAAATAGCCTGCTCCGGAAGTGTCGATGATATATGAAAAGTCGTCTTGTTGTCCATTTACGGGTTTTCCCAGGTTAAGGACCTGTTCACTGGAACCATCCAGCTTTGCCGCAAAAACATCAAGTCCACCCAACCCGGGGTGACCGTCCGACGCAAAATACAGCGTACTCCCATTAACAAAGGGAAAACTTTCCCTGCTCTCCGTATTGATCATAGGACCCAGATTCTTAGGCTCCCCAAATGTCCCATCATCATGGATAGCTACGCTAAAAATATCCGAATTCCCCAAAGTTCCGGGCATATCCGAAGAAAAGTATAAGGTCTTTTCATCTTCGCTAAGGGCAGGATGCGCCACGGAATAGTGATCTGCGTTGAACGGTAACGCTACAATATTGGTCCAAGCGTCAGCTACCCGTTCCGCGCGCAGCACTTTGAGTCGGCTAATTCCTTCTTTGTCCCTTTTAAACCTATTTTTACTGGCGTTGTTCCGTGTAAAATACACCGTATTCCCATCCTTGGTAAAGACCGCGGAGGACTCATGGGTTTTGGAATTTAATGATTTCGAAAACTTTTGTGGATCAGTTGGTCTCCCGTCATCGCTTACTAAGGCCATATAAAAATTTAGGAAGGCCCCATTGTTCCATTTATGGATATTCCTGGAGGTTATCCCCGTATCCCTAGCGGTAGCAAAAATAAGTTTATCCCTGTAAAACGAGGGCGAAAAGTCAGAAGCAGAAGAATTGATATCCAAATTTGTGATGGAGTACCTTCCCGAGTTTTCCTTGATTTCATCCAAGTAATCTTTTTGGTCGGCGAACAAAACCGCCCTATTATCATCCATTTTTACGGCATTGAACTGTTCCATAAGCGCATTGGATTTCTTATAATCCCCGGCGGATTTCAATACTTGGGCATAGCGGTAGAGGTATTCTTTTTCTACCTCAACTCCTTCCAATTCCATTAGTTTTCCATACCATTGCGAAGCTTCTTCATATCTGGCGTTCAAGTAATTTGCATTTCCCAGACTTTGATAGATTTCTTGTTGGGAATACCCTTTTTCTACCAAATCTTCATAAGTTACAATGGCATCTATAAAAGCATAATCCCAAAACTTCTTTTCGGCCTGCTTTATTTCCCGTTCCTGGGCGTTCATGCTTACCACCATAAAAGCCCCTAACAGTACTGTTGTCCTTATTTGGTTTACCATAGCTTAAAAGAATCGTGGGGTTAGTACTTTACCATATCGTGTCTTGAATTCATACCGCAGAAAAACCTCAAAGGAACCATCGTTGAATTGTGAGCCTCCTAAAGCCGTGGTTTCCTTATCATATGCCAAGCCCAACATCAACTGGTCCGTAAGTTGCATGCCTACCAACGCACTTACCGCGGCACTCCATCTATAGGCCGCACCAAATGAGAATTTCTCCCTAAACAGAAAGTTTGCGGATATGTCTGCCTGTAAAGGCGCTCCCTGGACCGCTTTAAACAGGACTGTAGGTTTGAACAGTAAATCACTGTTCACATCAAATACAAAACCGGAAATCAAATACCAATTTATCCGTTCTTGGGCCAAAAAGGACGTACCCCCTACCTCACCGGAGCGGTCAAAATGCTCCGTTTCCAAGAAATTTGGCGCGGACAATCCCGCATAAAATGTATTGGTATGGTAATACACCCCTGCACCAAAGTTTGGTGAAAACTTATTGTCAATGTTTGGTGGCGCCGATGGCGTTCCTTGGTTCTGAAAGTTCCGTAGTTGGTTGAAATCTACGTTTAAAAAGTGACCTCCTGCCTTTAGCCCAAAAGACAGTTTACCGGTATCACTGGTAGGTATGGTATATGAGATAACCCCGTCAAAATAGGTTTCTTGATTGGTTCCATTCCCTATTTCATCGTTCACTACGGAAAACCCGATACCTACACGTTCAGAAACGGGCGTATTAAAATTAAAGGTTTGGGTCACCGGGGCACCATCCAATCCTACCCATTGGGACCTATGGAGTGCAGCAATACTAAACACCCCCCTAGAACCCGCATAGGCCGGGTTAACGGAAAGGGTGTTGAACATATACTGGGTGTATTGTGCATCTTGCTGGGCATTCATCATTAAAAGAAACCCAATGCTAAAAACAAGTGTAATGATTACTTTTTTCATCTTGATGATTTTCTTTGGATTACCGATTGATGTATAAATAGCCCGCCCTGGTCTTTCCTTGGCCATTAGAAGTATAATTGATGATGTAATAATACACCCCAACTGGAAGTTCTTGGGTCTGTTGCACCGTTGCCCTACCGTTGGAAATACCCCTAAAGGCATTGGAAGCGTTATTATAACCGCTTACCTCATACACCTTAACACCCCATCGATTAAAGATTTCAACCGTATTATCCGGGAAGGATTCGATGTTGGTAATCCTAAAAATACCTCCGTCAATGTTTGGATCGACCAAATCATTGGCTATTTCAATATCACAGCCGGCATCGAGCGGCGGTGAACCGCCAACGGAATCACAGGGATCTAGGGGGTCCGTTCCGTCCGAAACTTCTTGTCCATCAGTAATACCGTCATTATCCGTATCTGGGATATTGGGATCCGTGCCACTATTGGATTCTTCATCATTGTTCAGTCCGTCCTCATCGCAATCACTAGTGCCCAATGGGGTTCCTCCAACGGAATCACAATCGTCCAAAGGATTGGTATTGTCCGTCACTTCCTGACCATCAATGATTTCATCTCCATCCGAATCTGGGTTTAAAGGGTCGGTACCCAAGACTTCTTCTTCGGCATCCGTAAGCCCATCATTATCACTATCACAAGCACTGTTGGCATTATCTGGATCGCAGGCATCCAAAGGATCGGAACCGCTAGTTACTTCATCCCCATCGTTGATTCCATCACCATCGGAATCTGGGTTCTCCGGATCCGTACCCGCTGTTGCTTCCTCAGCATTGGTCAAGCCGTCCATATCGCAGTCGCTGGTCCCAAGCGGGGTGCCTCCCACCGAGTTACAATCGTCCAAAGGGTCGGTCCCGTCCGTATTCACTTCTTGGCCGTCTTCGATACCATCGCCATCGGAGTCGGGATTATCGGGGTCGGTGCCCAAGGCGGCCTCCTCATCATTGGTCAAGCCGTCCATGTCGCAGTCGCTGGTCCCAAGCGGGGTACCGCCAATGGAATTACAGTCGTCCAAGGGGTCGGTCCCGTCCGTATTCACTTCTTGGCCGTCTTCTATTCCATCGCCATCGGAGTCGGGATTCTCCGGGTCGGTGCCAGCAGTAATTTCATCGGCATTGCTCAAACCGTCATCATCGCAATCGCTACTCCCTAAGGGCATACCGGCAACGGAATCACAATCATCCAAGGGGTCCGTATTATCTATCAGTATTTCTTGTCCGTCA
>CALGQU010000198.1 GCA_937959125.1 uncultured Croceitalea sp. | reverse complement strand
CAACCTATTAAAAATGGTTACGGTATTGTTGGGCGAGGCGTCTAGATTGTCAATAACGAAAACGTCATTAATACCATCTCCATTGGGCGATACGAAGTAATTGCCCAAATCTGGATTTTGAAGTGCAAAATTATCAAGTGGTAATGGCGCGGCAGCTAGGGTAAGTGCCGCAAAGTCATTAGGGGTAAAGTTGTCGGAAGTCACAAAGCCCTCGTTTAAATCACCACCTAAGGCTACATTCCCCAAGTTGATCCATTGGCTGGAAGCCCTGTTCCATCCAACTACAATGATATTCCCAACCTCCAATGTTAAGCTTTCCAGGTTACTCCTGACATTCCAACTTAAAGTGACATTGGAAAGACTAGTACCGGAAAGCACCCAAAATTCTTGGGAACTTATTTCCCCAATGGTATTTGCTTTAGCTTCCGGGTCAAAAGATTGGTTTAAACTGAACGGATTGGCGGGGTCCTCAAAAAAATAGGCGCATTGGGTAAAGGTATTGGTGTCAACGGAATTTAGGACCAATGAACGTAGCTGATTGGTATCCCCTACAGGGAAGGTGACATTTTGTTGGTTGCTAAATGCAGCATAGCCATCCACTTTGCTGGCATCACTTTCCCCGGTAAAAAAACCGGTATCCCCAAAATTGACCAAAATATTGGGGTCTTCCCTTGGGGTGAATAGCTGTCCGCTTACAAAGTTTAGATTGTTGGATATATTTATGGAGTTTTCCATATTTACACCAAACGGACTAAATATCTCGGCATCAAAGAGGTCAAACGCTTGCGTTCCTCCAAAACTAAGGGAAGACTCACCATAAAACCCAACCAGTGTATTGGGCATAGTGGTAAACATGCCGTTGTTTACAATGTCTGCATGGAACCCTACTGCTGCGTTCCCATGCAATTGAAAGTTCCCATTGTTCTGAAACCCTTGGGCGGTTACGCCTAAACTACAACAGAGTACCCATATGTGGAACACCTTTTGCATTACTCGCTTTTTTCTTTTTGGGACAACATTTTTTTAATAAGCACCATGTCCGCTTTTAAAGCATCTAATTCTTGGGTCAACTTCTCGTTTTGTGATTCCAAGCTTTCAATCTTTTTTTCTTGGGCTATGGTATGCAAAAAGAGCTCTTCAATTTTTTCCAAGTTCTGTAGGTTGGATTGGCTAAGGTTCCAAAAACCATCCTCTTTTGCTTTTGCAGCGGAAGTAACCCCTGGTAAATGGTGGTTCTTTTTTATATATCCCTCAACTTGGGCAAGGGTAGTGAAATTGTAATCTTCTTTTAAGTCGCTATACCCGTTAAAATAGTTTTGGAAGACATAGTCGGGGGTTACTATTGTTGTATTGGTAGAAATGAAATTGCCTTCTGCCCTAATATTGCCATCTACGTGCAGCCTGGCTGTTTCGTCTGCCGTAAAATCAAAATCCGCAATGGTTACATTTCCATTGTTCTTAATGGACATCACAATATCGTTTAAATCGGGATTGCCGACTCCAAGGGCTCCCGTATTCTGTAAAAAATGGAAATCTCCCCTGCCACCATTTTCTTGCCTTTGGTATACCAATCCTCCTTTACCTACCGTATCATCCAGCTCCACACCAAATAAAATACCAACCGCCGATGCTTGACCGGTAAATGTGGTTATCGGTGCAACGCCTGTTGTAGGATTTTGTAATTGCAATTCATATACCAATTGATTTCTAAATTCCTCATTTCCTGCGCTCCGCAAATGTAAGGGCCTTTGGGGGTTATTATGTCCTATCCCTAAACGTTCATTGGTATTGTCCCAAAAGAGATTGGTATTGTTTTGTGTAGGTGTACCATTGGTAGGATCTGTGTTTGGGGAGGCAAAAAAGATAGAGCCTTCGGTGCCGGATACTTCGCTAGCAGCGTCGACCCAATCTACTTCGCCATCCGCCCTTCGGGAAAGTAGTTGACCATCTGTACCGGTGTCCCCATCAAAATCAATAATGTTTCCATCAAGTTCTAAATCTTGCAGTACACTAACTGTTTGATTTTCGTCAATTGAAAGGGCTTCAATACCGGCTGAAACAAAGCCTAAATTATTAACGCCCGATCGATACATTCCAGTGTCAGAATCATCATTAAAGCTATATGCTACGTTTGCCGGAAGTGTCCCAAAAGTATTTCTAATGCCTTCTGCCCTTATGGTTCCCTCAACATGTAGCTTATTATTTATTCCAGTGGTGCTTGATCCAATCCTAATATTGCCTATTCCTATGAATTGTAAATCACTGTTATTCAAATCATATGTTCTATTCTCGCCAGGAGGTGGTGTTTGTGTTAGATTAGTAGTTGCTAAATTACCTCCTGTATTTACGGCCAACTCCCAGATTTCATTGGTGTTGTTCCATTGAAGTATTTGATCAGCAGCATTACCCCGAATGAGTTCCAGGGCCCCGGTGGTGGCTTGGTTCAACCCGTCGCCTGCCACATCATTGCCCAATTTATCCGCGGTTATACCATCGTCGGCGACTTCCAGTGCATCCGTATCAATATTCAAGGTAACCCCGTCTATGTTGATGTCGTAGCCACTGGCGGCATTAAAATCGCTTAGCCCGTCATTGGTATCGGTATCCGTTACGGCGGTGCCAGTTCCTCCGCTAGATGCAATGATATAAGGATCCCCTGCGGTTCCCGTGCCATTAACGGTAATATTGGCCCCTGCCGTAATGATGGTTTCATCGCCATCCGCCGCTGGAACATCAAGATTACTTAAATCCACTTGGTTTCCTGCTGTGGCTGGATTGCTCAACGTTAAGATATTGGAAGTTGCATCATAACTTAAATCCTGTAGTTCATTGGTGCCATTTCTATCCCCATCCGCTGCATCGGAGGCAATAATAGCGTCGGAAAGCTCGGTGTTCGTTGCCAACGATGAAACATCTATGTCCTGTGCCGTTCCCCCTTCTATGCCTATGGTAAGTGTCTCTCCCGTCAGCACGGATCCTTGGATGTTCTGGTCATCGGTCCCGCCTGCGACGGCGAGGTCGAAGTCGTTCCCGTTGGCCGTTACGGTCACGGAACCGTCGGTGGAGGTTATGGCCTGTATTTCGTTGGTATCGTCGGTATCCCCGTCTGCCGCATCGGAGGCCGTGATGGCGTTGGAGAGTTCAATGTCCGTTGCGAAGTTGGCGTCGAGGTCCACGCTTCCGTTGAACCCGGGAGCCGTTCCCGTGACATCGAACCCTGTTGCGGATGCCGTTATATCGGTGACCGCACCGTCGGCCCCGCCCCCAGCCAAACTACCTAAATCTACTTCGTTCCCAGGGGTACTGGGGTTCGTTATGGTAAGAATATTGGTAGCAGCATCAAAAGCCAGATCCTGTAACTCATTAGTAATGTCCCCGTCTACTTCGGCAGCTCCAGCAGGCAAATCAACAAAACCACCATCTGTTAATGAAATTCTGTTTCCGCTGATACTTAATTGTTGATCATCCGTACCTGCATTGTCCAGTAGCGGTTGTAGGTTTACAGTACTTGGTGCAACACCATCGTCTTCCAAGGAAAGACTTAAAATACCGTTGGTATTATCTAATTGAAATAAATCAACGGACTGATTGTCCTCTCCAGCACCAGCAAGTGCAGGCCCTAAATCGACCTGCACAGGTGGCCCTCCACCTTCAGCTAAAAGAAGATTGGTTCCGTTTAGCGTCACACTGCTCAAGCGCTCGTTATCACTGTCTAAATCGCCATCATTGGTCAAATGATCGGTGAGCTGGTCATTTAATGCCGTGACTTCCCCGCGTAATGGTGCGTCGCTATAAAAAGCGCCGTTATTATCCGTAATGGAATTGTTGGGTTCTTGACTGATCAGTTCCACATTGGTCACAAAACCGGCATCGTTGATAAAGTCGCTAAGGGTTACCAGATCAAAATCAATTTCATCCTCGGCAACCGAGTTTTGTTGTAGTTCCTCTTGCCCTACCGATCCAGATGCTAGGTTAGCCGAGGTAATGGTATTCTGTGCTAAATCCGCACCTAAAACGGTGGAATCCACAATCTGATCCCCGGTAATATTATCAATGTCAAAACCCTCCAAGGCAACACTTACGGTACCTCCCGCACTGTCCGTTAAAATCAATTCATTGTCCTCCAATTCCAAGCTTACGTTCGTAGTATTGGCGCTGGAACACAGGTTGACCCATGCCGTCCCTTCATAATAAAATACACAACCTTCATCCGTATTAAATACCAAAGCCCCTTGTAACGGGCTAATGTTGTTCATTTGTTGTGTGGTTACACGGGTAATGACAAGGGCACCGGTAGTACTTTCCAGTTCTAGAATGGAAGCGGGATTGATGTTTTGTGGATTTTCTCCCACCTTTACTTGTGCAGTCAATTGAAATACACCAAGAAGGCATACGGCCAAAATGCAGATACGTGTTCTCATAGCGTTAAGAAATTTAGGGCAAATTACTTTACTCACAAAAATAACCTTATCGTCAAATAATACTAATTTTTACAGATAAAATACCAACTAGCTAGTTGAATGGAACATATTGGAAGTATTGAAGATGGAATTGGAACCAGGATATAAGACAATAATTAACAAAAGTTTACCGCGGCAATTTTTTTTTTACGGTATTGAATAATTTTCTTTATAAAAATGAATTAACCCATTTTATGAAAACCAAGCTTACTGTAATAGCATTTTTTTTCATCTTCTTTTGGTCTTTTGCCCAAGATAGTGACAGGCAGGTACTTAGAGGTAAGGTACTATATCGTGGCAGTAGTGTTGTTAATGAAAACGTCATCAATTCCAACGCAGAAACGGCAACCATAACCAATGATGACGGTCAATTTTTGATACGTGCAAAAGTAGGGGACCAATTGGTGTTTACCGCGGTAAATTACCAACTGAAGGTGGTTACGGTCACGGAGGGGATATTGGCCAATAAACGCCTTGTAGTAGAGGTAAAGGAGAAAGTTACGGAACTGGACGAAGTTGTGGTAACCCCGGAAAACCAAAAAAAATTCTTGGAAGTCAAAAACGAGAAGTTTAAGGAATTTGAATACGAGATTGATCGATCTACCGAGGTGGATAATGTGGCCCTTTTAACACAAAACGAACGTATAGAAGGCCAGCTTAATTTTGTAAACATTTTTAAAGCCATTTTTAAGGCAAAGGAAAAGCAAGGGGAGGAGCGTGCCCCGTTAAAAATTAGCGAGGTCATGCGCCAAGTTTATGACGATGAGTTTTTTGTTGTTGACCTAAAACTGCCACAAAATAAAATAGATGCCTTTTTGTTGTATTGCGATGATAAAATG
>CALGQU010000197.1 GCA_937959125.1 uncultured Croceitalea sp. | reverse complement strand
TTTTGTGAGTAATTGAAAAACAGCTTAATAGCAGAAATTATAAGGCTTTGAAGGGTTTATTCCTCCATGGTATGGTATACGTTCTGCACATCATCGTCTTCCTCAATCTTTTCCAAAAGCTTTTCTACATCTGCCATTTGTTCTTCGCTGAGTACCTTGGTTACCTGCGGAATACGTTCAAATCCGGAAGAAAGGATTTCAATTTCCCGGGTTTCCAATTCTTTTTGGATGGCTCCAAAACTTTCAAAAGGGGCATAGATTAAAATACCATCCTCATCCATAAAAACCTCTTCAGCCCCAAAATCGATAAATTCCAATTCCAATTCTTCGGCATCGATACCTTCTGCGGCAATCCTAAAATTACAGGTATGATCAAACATAAACTCTACGGAACCGGAGGTGCCCAAACTACCGTTACATTTATTAAAATAACTTCTGATGTTGGCAACGGTACGTGTATTGTTGTCGGTGGCGGTTTCAACCAGTATGGCAATACCGTGCGGGGCATAGCCTTCAAAAAGGACTTCTTTATAATCTCCTTGGCTTTTGTCCGAAGCCCGTTTTATAGCACGCTCAATATTGTCTTTGGGCATATTGACCGCCTTGGCGTTTTGGATTACTGCGCGGAGCTTAGAGTTGCCATCCGGGTCCGGGCCACCTTCCTTTACCGCCATGACAATGTCCTTGCCAATACGGGTAAATGCCTTGGACATCGCCGCCCAACGTTTCATTTTACGTGCTTTTCTAAACTCAAACGCTCTTCCCATGAATACAATCCTATTTTTTCACTGCTAGCAAATTTAACAAATCACCTCACATTTGCCATGAACCCTTTTGGACTTTTTTGATTAAAACGAAGACGGGGTTAAAAAGAACAATTCTTAGTCTGTTGGAAAAGTCCAAATAAGTTGAATACCCTATGGTTTATAAAACAATTACGGTATCTATGGTTTTGGCCAGGTCAAAATCGTTTTGTGTAATGCCCCCAACGTCATGGGTATTTAGTCTAATGGTAAGGGTGTTGTATACATTTTCCCAATCTGGATGGTGCCCTTGGGCTTCACATTCAAAAGCAATCCGGGTCATTGCGGCAAATGCTTCTTTAAAATCCTTGAATTTAAATGTTTTACATAGTGACCCATCCGCATGGTCCCAACCGTACAACGTGGACAACTTTTCCTGTATTTGAGATTCGCTTAGTTTTTTCATCATAGGATAAGATATAAAAGTTTTGCGTTACTCCGTGGTTATATGGTGGTCAATAATTTCCTGATAAGAAATTTGAAGATTTTTTGGTAGGATATTCTCTTTGGGAAGTGCTGCCAAATGTCTATCCTCATTGGTGGTGTATACTTTTTTGAGTACCGGATGGTAATTGCCCAAGCGTTTAATGATTTCCTTAATAAAATCCTCGTGATGTACCAAATCCGCACTGCCCAAATGAAAGATGCCGTACTTATCTTGGTTAATTAAATAATGGACTTGTTGCATAAGGCGATCATCATTGGTAACATTGATGATAAGGTTGGGAAATACCTCAATGGGTTCGTTGGTTTCCAATAAATTTCTGATTTCCTTTATTATTGGTGAGCCGTTCCCAAAAACCATAGGCACCCGTAAAATCCCGATTTTCTCTTTGGGTAGGCGCATCATCATATTTTCAATTCTGATTTTTAGTCTTCCATAAATACTTTCGGAAAGGGTTTTGTCATTTTCGTAGGAAGGATATTTGCTGTAAGCGTCAAAAACGTTGGCCGAAGAAATAAAATAGAGTTTTGTTTGGTGTTGGGCTACATACTCCAATAGGTGCATATGTGCTTGCACCTGCGCATTAAAATCCCCTCTAAGTGCCGATATAATGTAATCTGGTTGCACTCTTTGCAGAATCTGGAAGATATCATCTTCCCGTAAATCATAAGCAAAGAACTGTCCATTACCCCTATAAGCGGTATTGGTAAAGTAGGTCCCATAGGTGTCAAAGTAACTGCAAAGTTCTTTATAGAGGGCATTACCAATAAAACCGCTGGCCCCAAGGATTAGGATTTTTTTCTTTTTCTTCTCCAAACCAGGGTATTACTTTTCGTAAAACGGCAATTTTACCACCGTTGCAGGAACTGTTTTTTTTCTAATTTGGATATGGATTTTATCACCGGCTTTCGCCTTTTCAATGGGGACGTAGCCCAAACCGATGCCCTTGCCCAAAGAAGGGGACATGGTACCGGAAGTTACCCTTCCTATAGGTTCTTGGTCGTCGTCAAGAATGGTATAGCCGTTACGCGGAATGGCTTTTTCATCCATTTCAAAACCAACTAATTTTTGGGTTACACCTGTTTCCTTTTGTTGGGCCAAGGCTTCGGAATTCACAAAATCCTTGTTGAATTTGGTCACCCACCCTAATCCGGCTTCTAGGGGAGAGGTGGTGTCGTCAATATCGTTTCCATAAAGGCAATAGCCCATTTCCAAGCGTAACGTATCCCTTGCCGCAAGGCCTATGGGTTTTATACCGTATGGAGCTCCTGCTTCCAAAACTTTGTCCCATACTTGTTGTACCTCGGTATTTTTACAATAAATTTCAAAACCTCCAGAACCCGTGTATCCCGTTGCGGAGATGATCACATGTTGGATACCTGCAAAATCCCCCACGATAAAATTGTAGAATTTTATAGCCTTCAGATCGTGGGATGATAGGGATTGCATGGCTTCAACGGCCTTGGGCCCTTGAATGGCGAGTAGGGAATAAGCCTCCGATAGATCCTTCATCTCTGCGCCAATTGCGGCATTGTATTTAGAAATATGCTGCCAGTCTTTTTCTATATTGGAAGCATTGACTACCAAAAGATAGGTTTCCTCTTTTACCTTATAGATGATCAAATCGTCAACAATACCCCCGGTTTCATTAGGTAAGCAACTGTACTGTGCCTTGCCTATGGTAAGTTTTGAGGCATCATTCGAGCTCACTTTTTGTATGAGGGTCAACGCATTTGGCCCTTCAATGAGAAATTCCCCCATATGAGAAACGTCAAAAACACCTAGGGCTTTACGCACGGTTTCATGTTCTAAAGTGACCCCTTCGTAAGATACTGGCATATTGTAACCGGCAAAAGGAACCATTTTGGCCTTAAGTTCAACATGGGTTTGCGTGAGCGCGGTATTTTTCATCTGTTAGAATTAATCCAACAAAAATATCGAATTATTCAGGCTTAGTTCCTAAAGAAAGTGGCAATATTTGTCGATTTATTATACCGAGAGCAAATACGTTTTTAATTCTTGGTAGGTGCCGATACGTTTTGCCTCTTTTTTACCATCCATTACTTTTTTGATTTGCTCAGGCATGGCAGGGGTATGGTTAAGGGTGTCTTGTACAACATCCAAGAATTTGATGGGATGCGCGGTCTCCAAGAAAACACCGTATACGTCCGGATGGTTAGAAAGGTATTTCTCTAGCCCTAAATAGCCAACTGCTCCATGGGGGTCCGCTACGTATCCTGTTTTGGCATAAATGGTTTTCATTGCCTCTTTAGTAGTCTCGTCATCAAAGGCATACGAAGAAAGATGTTGGTTTAATTCTTCAAAATTATTTTGATACAAGTGCCGTATCCTAATAAAATTACTGGGATCTCCCACATCCATTGCGTTGGATATCGTAGCTGTAGAGGGTTTGGGTTCATAACGGTTGGTTTCCATAAACTTCGGAACCGTATCATTTACATTGGTCGCGGCAATAAAATGTTTTACCGGCATGCCCAGCTTTTGGGCGACCATACCGGCACAAATATTACCAAAATTACCAGAGGGTACGGAAAACACCAAGTCACGCCCTTTACTTTTTAATTGTTTGTAGGCAAAAAGGAAATAAAACAATTGTGGTAACCATCGGGCTATGTTAATGCTATTGGCCGAGGTTAGTTTTTTGACCTTGGTAATGTCCCCATCCAAAAAAGCGGTTTTTACCATCCGTTGGCAATCGTCAAAGGTGCCTTCTACCTCTAATGCGACAATATTTTGTCCCAGCGTGGTCAGTTGTTTTTCTTGAATAGTACTCACCTTTCCGCTAGGGTATAGGATAACCACATTCACTCCTTTTACTCCTAGAAAGCCGTTGGCGACGGCCCCTCCGGTATCTCCGGATGTAGCGACTAAAACGGTCACTTCTTCATTAGCGGTATTACTGGAAAAGTAGCCTAAACAATTGGCCATAAAGCGTGCGCCAACGTCTTTAAAGGCCATGGTTGGCCCATGAAAAAGTTCTAAAGTTCCAATGTTGGGGGTAATGTCTACCACGGGAAAGTCAAAATCCAAGACCTTGGCTAAAATGTCTTTTAAGACGGTATCTGGAACATCATCTACCACAAACTGTCGGATAGCTTGGAAGGCAATTTCCATATGGGAAAGGTCTTCAATGGTATCAAAAAATGATCGGGGTAAGGGGCTTATGCTTTCTGGGAAATACAGGCCTTTGTCCGGTGCGATTCCGGCAATGACCGCCTCTTTAAAACTTGCTGTGTTTTCTTGGTTTGTTAAGCTATAAAAGGTCATGCTTTTTTGGTAATTGGTTGTACTCCCTTGGAGCTGATTTTGGATACGTGTACATCAAAATCCAAATCGGTTTTGGCGTAAATAGCTTTCATTGCCCCTGCTACTTTGGTTGCTGTTTCTAAACCTTTGCTCAACGCAAAAATGGAAGGTCCGGAACCAGAAATTCCGCTACCTAAAGCACCTTGTTCCATAACCGCTTTTTTGACGTGCTCAAATTCTGGAATCAATATGGAGCGTATGGGTTCAATGATATGGTCTTCCAAGGAACGGCCTATAAGTCCATAGTCCTCCGTAAATAGCCCGGCAATCAAACCGCCCAAATTTCCCCACTGTTGTATTCCTTTTTCTAAAGTGATATTGGTCTTTAGTATTTTTCTGGAGTCCGAAGTTTTGATTTCTATCTGCGGATGCACGACTGTAGCGTACAATTCGTTTGGGGTATGTATGGGTACAATGTCCAAAGGAGCGTAGCTTCTTACTAGTGTAAATCCCCCATAAATGGCCGGTGCCACATTATCTGCATGGGCTACTTTGCTCGCCAACTTTTCGCCCTGCATGGCAAATTGCACCAATTCCAAGGGACTAAAAGGCGTATCCAATAACTGGTTCATGGCCCAAACCGCGCCCGCCGAACTTGCGGCACTACTACCGATACCGCTTCCGGGTTTTATATTTTTATAAATTTCGATTTCAAAACCATGGGAGCACGAACTTTTTTCCAATAAGGCCAAACCGGCGACACCGGCCACATTTTTATCTGTTTCCAGGGGCAGTTCTTGGCCAATAATTTTACGGATCCGAATGGTAGGTTCATCAATCTTACGAACGACCATTTCATCACCCACACTTTCCAATGCTAGGCCCAATACATCAAATCCACAGGATACGTTGGCGATGGTTGCCGGACAAAAAACCTTGATTTCCTCCATGATCAATAATTTCCTATTCGTATAATATCCGCAAATATTCCAGATGCGGTTACATCAGCTCCCGCACCGGCCCCTTTAATAATCATAGGCTGATTGGGATAGCGTTGCGTATAGAAAAGCACTATATTGTCGCTGCCCTCCAAATTGTAAAAGTCATGCCCTTTGGGAATTTCTTGTAAACCTACCTTCGCTTTGCCGTTTTCGAACTGGGCAACATATTTTAATTTGCTTTCTTTTTCCTGTGCACTACGATATCGTTGTTGAAAAGAATCTTCGTGTTTTACCAAGGAGGCAAAGAAATCCTCATTGGAAGTGGTTTCCAGGCTTTCCACTGGTAAAAAGGAATCATTTTCAATAGCTTCCAATTCCAATTGGTGCCCACTTTCCCGGGCAAGGATCAAAATTTTGCGCATCACGTCCACCCCGCTTAAATCTATGGTAGGGTCCGGTTCCGTATAGCCTTCTTCTTGTGCTTGTTTTACCACATCATGAAAAGTGGAGGTGTCGTTAAAGTTATTGAAAACGAAATTTAAACTTCCAGAAAGTACGGCCTGTATTTTATTCACCTTATCACCGGATGCGATCAAATGCTTTAAGGTATCGATAATGGGAAGTCCAGCTCCAACATTGGTTTCAAACAAAAATGGGGCATTGTACTTTTTAGATAGGTCTTTTAAGCTTTTGTAATTGGTATAGGCAGAAGAACATGCTATTTTATTACAAGTTACCACGGCAATGCTATTCCCCAAATAGTTGGCGTACGTAGCTGCAACAGCCGCGCTAGCGGTATTGTCCACAAAAATGCTGTTTCTAAGATTGAGTGCTTTTACCGTTTCAAGGAATTTATCCATATTGGCAGCTTCACCATGGGAAAGGGCTTTTTTCCAAGCATTCAAAGCAATGCCGCCATCGTCAAAAACCATGGTTCTGGAATTGGCCATACCTACCACACGGATATTCAGTTTTAACTCCTTTCGCAAAAACGCATTCTGCCGTTGTATTTGGTTTAGGAACTTGGCACCCACGTTCCCAACACCCATGACAAAAAGATTGAGCTGCTTGATATTCTCTTCAAAAAACTCTTCATGTAGGGCGTTCACCGCTTTTTTTACATCCTGCTCCGCGATGACGGCAGAGATATTACGCTCCGATGCCCCTTGCGCAATGGCTCGGATATTAACATTGTTTTTTCCAAGGGTGCTGAACATTTTTCCGCTTAGGCCTTGATGACTTTTCATATTGTCGCCTACCAAGGCAATAATAGAGAGGTCACTTTCCGTGATTATAGGGTCAATTTTCTTGGAAAGAATTTCGTACTCAAAAGCTTGGTTTATGGCTTTAGTGGCCCTAGGGGCATCATCATTTGAAATCCCTATGCAAATAGAATGTTCAGATGAGGCCTGCGTAATCATGACCACACTAATACTTTCTTGGGCCAAGGTTTCAAAAAAACGTTTTGAGATTCCCGGTATACCCACCATACCCGGTCCCTCTAAAGCAAGCAGGGTAATGTTGCCAACATGGCTTATTCCCCTAACCGTTTTTCCTTTCCCGTTTGTATTTTTGGTGATCAGCGTGCCTTCATCATCCGGGGCAAACGTATTTTTGATCACAATGGGGATCCCTTGGTTCAATACCGGTTGAATGGTTGGCGGGTACAATACCTTGGCCCCAAAATGGGAAAGTTCCATAGCTTCTTCATACGAAATATGGGCTACGGATTTTGCCTGTTTTACCAACTTTGGATTTGCCGTGTACATGCCACTAACATCTGTCCATATTTCCAATACTTCGGCCTGTACAGATTCTGCAATAATTGCTGCCGTATAGTCAGAACCACCTCTCCCTAATGTCGTTGCCGATCCATCCGCTGTGGCTCCCACAAAGCCCGGAACTACGGTTATTTGGCTTGGCGTTTGATTGAAATATTTGGAAATAGTTGCTTTGGTCGAATCAAAATCTACCGCGGCTTTACCATAATCATCATTTGTAGTAATAAGTTCCCGGCCATTTTTAAGAAGGGTATCCAGTCCTTGGCTTTTAAAATAGGCACTAATGATAAAAGACGATAACAATTCCCCATAGCTCATTACCTTATCCGTAAGCTTTGGTGTTACTTCCCCAATAAGGGAGGCTCCTTCCAGTAGGGTTTCCAAATCATTGGTCGTACTTTTTACATGGCTTAAAATACTGCTTTGTCCAACCACGGGAAAAAGTTCCCGTACCGTTTCTAAATGACGGTTCTCTATGGTGTTAAAGCCAGCTTTAAAACGCTCATCTTGCTTTGCCGCTTTATGTAAGGTATCTAAAAGAAGGTCTGTGATACCGCCAAATGCGGACACTACAACCGCTACCTTAGTTGTCCCTTGGTTGGCAATAATATCCTTAACTTTTTTTATATTTTCTGAATTGGCAACCGAAGTGCCGCCAAATTTTAAGATTTTCATGATGTATTGGTTTGAAATAGAATTTGATAAACAAATAGAATACGGATGTAGATATAACAGCTTACCCCAAAGGGGTTGTAGTGAAAGTTGTGAAGAAGGTATTTGTTAGATTTCCGTACATCAAAAAAATATTGGTGTCCAATTGTTTAAAATTCAACGCTATTGCGAAATCAAAAGTACTACTTTTGCCCAGTACGCCAAACTAAGGGTTGTTTTTTATCAAAAAAGCAACGTAAACACAATTTTTTAACGGAATGAAAATTTTTTCTGCTCAACAAATCTATGCCGCTGATAAATTCACAATTGAAAAACAGGGAATTGATAGTAATGCATTGATGGAACGTGCCGCTGCCCAAATTTTTGAGTGGATGCATGCCAGGTTACAGGGTGCCAATGTAAAAATCCACTTGTTTTGTGGTATTGGTAATAATGGGGGTGATGGTATAGCATTGGCAAGACACCTTCTGGAACATGGTTATGAAATAGCCGTTTACGTGGTTAATTATAGCGATAAGCGATCGAAGGATTTCTTGATTAATTTAGACCGCTTGAAAGAGCGCAAAGTTTGGCCGGAATTCTTGGATTCCAATTGCGATTTTCCGGAAATAGGTAGGGAAGATATTGTGGTGGATGCTATTTTTGGGATTGGGCTTAACCGCAAGCCGGACGCTTGGGTAGTAAAACTCATTGCCCATATCAATGCGTCCATGGCTTTTGTATTGGCCGTTGATATTCCTTCTGGCTTGTTTATGGACCGTTCCCCAAAAGACAACAATGCCATAGTAAAGGCGAACTTTGTGTTGAGCTTTCAAGCTCCCAAATTACCTTTCTTTTTGCCGGAAACCGGAATATATCTTAACCAATGGGAACTCCTTGATATTGGTTTGGATGGTGAATTTTTGATGAAGGAACCCACGGATTTTGAGTTTATTGGCAAACCAGAAGTAATGCCATTGTATAGGCCACGCTTAAAATTTTCCCATAAAGGAAATTATGGCCATGCCCTTATTTTAGGAGGTAGTTATGGTAAAATTGGAGCGGTACAATTGGCGGCAAAAGCATGTTTGGCGGCTGGTAGTGGCTTGGTTACTGCCTATGTCCCAGAATGTGGGTATGTGCCATTACAAACAGGACTTCCAGAAGTAATGGTAATGACCGATGATGAAGAGGATAGGATAAGGGATATTGAATTGGACATAACCCCAACAAGTGTTGCCCTAGGGATGGGTATGGGCACCCATGAAGATACGGTGAAAGCTTTTGTAGCGTTTTTGAAGACCAACACGGCCCCCCTGGTTTTGGATGCGGATGCCCTGAATATCATTTCAAAAAACAAAGACCTTCTAAGCCAGCTGCCACCAAATAGTGTGCTTACCCCACATCCTAAAGAATTACAACGCCTTCTGGGGGATTGGAAAGATGATTTTGAAAAACTGGAAAAGGCTAAAGAATTTGCTACGGAACACAAGCTTGTCTTAGTCATTAAAGGCGCACATACAATGACTTTATATGAGGGCAAGGCTTATATTAATTCAACAGGTAATCCTGGGATGGCAACGGCTGGGAGCGGGGATGTTCTGGCAGGAATGATATGTGGACTAATTGCACAAGGATATCCACCCCTACATGCCGCTATATTTGGAGTTTACCTGCATGGCTTAGCGGGAGACCTATGTGTTCCAGAACTAGGGTATGAGTCCTTGACCGCGTCAAAGTTGATCGGTGCTATTGGAAAAGCATATATTAAACTATTTGAAAGGCCCCAAGAAGAACAAGAGGCCACCGCCCACTAGTACTATTTTTTATGAATACTTTTTTGGATACGCTTTTTTACCCACTTTAAGGCATTTTCATATTCAATGAAAAATTCCATGTTCTTTTTATAGAACATCTTTTCAATCTTAAAATTATGCATATCTATCTCCTTTTTAGAGACAATGGCAAAGGCTTTCAAATTTTCCAATCCCCTTAAATAGGTATATATAATAGGATCGATAGCATAAGAGTTCTTTCTAAGGCTTATATAGCCAAAGCATTTACCCCTAAAATGTATCTCGGATATTCCAATAATTTGATATGCGCGCTCCAATGTGAGTGTAGATCCTTCTTCAAAAGTGGCTACTATGAAGCTATCATAAACTTGCACGACCCCAATATCCAAATGATATTCCTTTACAACAATGGCTTTCTTAGTAAAACCAATCTTCATTCTTGTTCTTATAGTGTTTGGGCGAATGTAGATTTATGCTTAGGGAAACAGAAAAATTTTAGATTAAAAGCAGAAATATCGTTTATAAGGTTACTTGTTTTTAATTCTGTATTTATCTACTTTCAAAAGTGGATGGATACAACAAAAAAAGTAAGCCGTATAAAACGGCTTACTTTTTAAATTATCGATAGCGGTAAGCTTTGAACTAAGCCTCAGAAGATTTTTTGGCTTTTTTTATCTTGATGGTGAGTTCTTCCTTTTTCTCATCCAAATCCATATAAATGCTATCGCCCTCGTTAAGATTGGAATTCACGATTTCCTCTGCCAAGGCATCCTCAATATATTTTTGAATAGCCCGCTTTAGAGGTCTGGCACCGTACTGTTTGTCAAAACCTTTTTCCGCGATATAGTCCTTGGCCTTGTCCGTTAGGTTAAGGTCATACCCAATATCCTTTATACGACTAAAGAGTTTATCCAGTTCAATGTCGATAATCTTATGGATATCCTCACGCTCCAAGGCATTGAATACTATGACATCATCTATCCTGTTCAAAAATTCTGGGGCAAAGGCCTTTTTAAGGGCATTTTCTATCACTCCTTTTTGGTGGCTGTCCGCTTGTGCTTTTTTGGATGCTGTTCCAAAACCTACACCTTGGCCAAAATCTTTTAATTGACGCGCACCTATGTTGGAAGTCATGATAATAATGGTATTCCTAAAATCAATTTTTCTTCCCAGACTATCCGTTAAAAAACCATCGTCCAGTACCTGTAGCATCATGTTAAATACGTCTGGATGTGCTTTTTCCACTTCATCCAAAAGAATAACGGAATACGGTTTTCTTCTAACCTTCTCCGTTAGTTGACCACCTTCTTCATAGCCTACATATCCTGGGGGCGCACCCACAAGTCTAGATATGGCGAATTTTTCCATGTATTCGCTCATATCAATTCGTATTAGGGCATCTTCGGAATCAAACAATTCCTTGGCCAGTATTTTGGCCAATTGCGTTTTACCAACACCGGTTTGGCCCAAGAAAATAAAGGAACCAATTGGTTTATTGGGGTCTTTGAGTCCCGCCCTGTTGCGTTGTATAGCTTTTGCCACTTTGGCAACGGCATCATCTTGTCCAATGACAAAGCCTTTGATAAGTTCCGGTAATTCCGCCAGTTTATTACTTTCCGTTTGTGCAATCCTGTTTACGGGAATTCCGCTCATCATGGAAACAACATCCGCAACATTATCCTCAGAAACGGTCTCACGGTTTAATTTACTGTCTTCTTCCCAACTTTCTTGTGCAGAGGCCAAGTCTTTTTCAAGGCGTTTTTCATCATCTCGTAGTTTGGCAGCTTCTTCATACTTCTGCTTTTTGACTACGCTATTCTTTAGTTCGCGAACATCTTCCAACTTTTGTTCCAGTTCCAAAATCTGTTTGGGAACGTCCATGTTTACAATATGTACCCTAGATCCGGCTTCGTCCAAAGCATCAATGGCCTTGTCCGGTAAAAACCGATCCGTCATATACCTGTTGGTCAATTTTACACAGGCAATAATGGCATCGTCCGTATAGACTACATTATGATGATCTTCATATTTTCCTTTGATGTTCATCAAAATTTCAATGGTTTCCTCTACGGTAGTAGGTTCTACCATAACTTTTTGAAAACGTCTTTCCAAGGCACCATCCTTCTCAATATATTGTCTGTACTCGTCCAAGGTGGTAGCACCTATACATTGAATTTCTCCCCTTGCCAATGCAGGTTTGAACATATTGGAAGCATCAAGACTACCTGTGGCACCACCGGCACCTACAATGGTATGGATTTCATCAATGAAAAGAATAATGTCGTCATTCTTTTCCAATTCGTTCATGACCGCCTTCATTCGTTCTTCAAACTGACCACGGTATTTTGTGCCTGCCACCAAAGAAGCAAGGTCCAAGGTGACCACGCGCTTTCCATAAAGGATACGTGATACTTTTTTATTGATAATACGCAATGCAAGTCCTTCTGCAATGGCACTCTTACCTACACCGGGTTCTCCAATGAGTAAGGGATTGTTCTTTTTTCTTCTACTTAAAATCTGGGAGACCCGCTCTATTTCTTTTTCCCTTCCTACCACCGGGTCCAATTTGTTTTCTTCCGCAAGCTTTGTTAGGTCCCTGCCAAAGTTGTCCAATACCGGGGTTTTGGATTTTTTATTGCCCTTTTGGGCGCCAGTGGAACCAAAGGTGCTCTCCTTGGAATCACCGGTATCGTCAGAATCACTTGGAAAAGATTCTGCTGTTGGGGAGTCCATATAATCATCATCGCTGGTGATCATGGATTTAAATTGTTCTTTAACGTTGTCGTAGTCCACTTTAAGTTTGTGCAATAACTTGGTCGTGGGGTCATTTTCATTTCTAAGGATACACAATAAAAGGTGTGCGGTATTGATGGATGAGCTCTGGAAAAGTTTAGCTTCCAAAAATGTAGTTTTCAAGGCTCTCTCCGCTTGTCTGGTCAAGTGCAGGTTTTTCTTGTCCTTTTGTAGGGTTCCCGTATTTGGATTGGCCGGGCTAAGAATCTCTACTTTTCTACGTAAATGGTCCAAGTCCACATCAAGCGCATCCAATATATTTATAGCCTTTCCATTGCCATCGCGTAAAAGGCCTAACATAAGATGTTCCGTTCCAATAAAATCGTGTCCCAAACGTAAGGCCTCTTCTTTACTGTAGGCAATCACATCTTTGACCCTAGGGGAAAAATTATCATCCATAAACTCTCTTTTCAGCAATTAAAATTAGTAAAACTATGCTAACGATAGTCAAATACCATACCCATATTCGACAAAGACTAATGAAATAACGGAAAAAAGTGTGTTTTAGTGAAACTTTAACGCTTTAATCCATCAGTGGGTTGTCTGTTTCCCGTGTTGATAAAATTTTAATAAACTGTAAATAGCCCCTAGTTCACACCTTTGTTTTTCTGTATATTGCTACGATGTTTTAACCACAAAAACTATATAAGATTTTAGCATGGCTGAAGGAGAAAAATTGATACCTATCAACATCGAGGATGAGATGAAATCTGCCTACATTGATTATTCAATGTCGGTCATTGTGTCACGCGCCCTACCCGATGTCAGGGATGGCTTAAAACCGGTTCACCGTCGTGTACTCTACGGAATGTATGAGTTAGGGGTGCGATCCAGTAGCGCACACAAAAAATCTGCCCGTATCGTTGGGGAGGTTTTGGGTAAGTACCACCCCCATGGGGATACTTCCGTTTATGATAGTATGGTTCGTATGGCCCAAGAATGGAGCCTTAGATATATGCTTGTTGACGGCCAAGGAAACTTTGGTTCCGTAGATGGTGATAGCCCTGCCGCTATGCGATATACGGAGGCGCGTATGCGTAAGATAGCGGATGACATGCTTGCGGATATCGACAAGGATACCGTGGACCATCAACTTAATTTTGACGATTCGCTAAAGGAGCCTACCGTTTTACCCACACGTGTGCCCCAACTTTTGGTCAATGGCGCATCTGGAATTGCCGTTGGTATGGCCACCAATATGCCACCACACAATCTTTCTGAAGTAGTTGATGGCACCGCAGCGTACATTGATAATAATGATATTGAAATCGATGAACTGATTACCCATATCAAAGCCCCGGATTTTCCAACGGGCGGTATCATTTATGGCTATGATGGTGTCAAAGAAGCTTTTCACACAGGGCGTGGCAGGGTAGTGATGCGAGCCAAAGCAACTTTTGAAGAAGTCCAAGGTCGCGAATGTATCATCGTTACAGAAATTCCGTATCAGGTCAACAAGGCGGATATGATCAAGAAAACGGCGGATCTGGTCAATGATAAAAAGATAGAGGGCATTTCATTAATTCGGGACGAATCCGATAGAAAAGGGATGCGTATCGTATACATTTTAAAGCGCGATGCCATTCCCAACATTGTCTTGAATATGTTGTTCAAGTACACGGCCTTGCAATCTTCCTTTAGTGTAAACAATATTGCCTTGGTCAATGGCAGGCCGCAATTGTTGAATTTAAAGGAAATGATTCACCATTTTGTCGAACATCGTCATGAAGTGGTGGTCAGAAGGACCAAGTTTGAACTTAAAAAAGCGGAGGACCGCGCCCATATACTGGAAGGACTGATCATTGCCTCGGATAATATAGACGAGGTAATTGCTTTGATTCGTGCTTCATCAAACGTAGATGAGGCCAGAAACGGATTAATGGAAAAGTTCAAGCTTTCCGAAATTCAGGCGAAGGCCATTGTGGAAATGCGTCTACGGCAACTGACCGGTCTTGAACAAGATAAACTTCGTGAGGAGTATGATGAACTGTTAAAAACCATAGAAGACTTAAAAGATATTCTTGATAAGAAAGAACGCAGAATGCAAATTATCAAGGAAGAACTTCAAGAGGTCAAAGAAAAATACGGAGATGCGCGCCGGTCTGAAATTAATTTTGCTGGGGGTGATTTGAGTATCGAAGATATGATTCCGGATGAGCAGGTGGTCATTACCATTTCCCATGCCGGGTATATCAAAAGAACACCGCTAACGGAATACAAGACCCAAAACAGGGGAGGCGTAGGCCAGAAAGCGTCCTCTACAAGAAACGAAGACTTTTTGGAACATCTTTTTGTGGGTACCAACCATCAATACATGTTGTTCTTTACACAAAAGGGAAAATGCTTTTGGATGCGTGTCTATGAAATTCCGGAAGGAAGTAGGACTTCAAAGGGAAGGGCCATACAGAACCTTATTAACATCGAGAATGATGATAAGGTAAAAGCATTTATCTGTACCCAAGATCTTAAGGACGAGGAATACGTCAACAACCATTATGTGATTATGGCTACCAAAATGGGTACGGTAAAGAAAACCTCTTTGGAGCAATATTCAAGACCACGACAAAATGGAATCAATGCGATTACCATTCGTGATAATGATGAACTATTAGAGGCTAAATTAACTACTGGGACCAGTGAAATCATTCTTGGCTTAAAATCAGGAAAAGCCATTCGCTTTGAAGAAAGTAAGACAAGGCCCATGGGAAGAAACGCTTCCGGGGTGCGGGGAATTACCCTTGCGCATGACAAAGATGAGGTCATTGGTATGGTTTCTGTCCATAATTTTGAGGACAATATCCTTGTAGTTTCTGAAAATGGTTATGGTAAAAGATCCAACATAGAGGATTATCGCGTAACTAATAGAGGTGGAAAGGGAGTGAAAACCATTTCCATTACGGATAAAACCGGTGGGCTTGTTGCCATTAAGAACGTAACGGATTCCGATGATTTAATGATCATCAACAAATCCGGTATTGCCATAAGGATGGGTGTTGAAGACCTAAGGGTCATGGGCCGCGCTACACAGGGGGTAAAATTGATCAACCTTAAAGGGAACGACAGCATAGCCGCGGTAGCCAAGGTCATGAAAGATGAAGATGCCGTTGAAGGTACGGATGTACTTGATATTGAGGTTAATGAGGAAGATGGCACGAGTATTGATAATGATAACACCGAAACAAAAGAATAAATCTGATAAACACTAAATATTAAATTACATTTAAAAATGAAAACTAAGATTTTACTTCTTCTTGCTATGTCTATTTCCATAGTAGGAATTGCACAAAAGACGGAAATTAAGGCTGCGGACAAAGCCATGAAAAACGGTGATGCTGCGGCAGCTCTTAGTGCCTTGGAAGGGGCATCCTCCCTTATTGGTAGTGCGGACGCCAAAATGCAAGCGCAGTACTATTCCGTATTGGGCAATGCAAATTTGAACCAATCCAAATTTAAGGAAGCTATAGATGCTTTTAATAAGGTATTGGATGTTGAAGGAGCTTCCGGTAAAAAGAAATACTCTGCGGATGCCAGCCAAAAACTTCAACAAGTTACTGCTGATTTGGTCAATGCCGCAGTTGCGGATAATAATAACAAGGCCTATAAAGAAGGGGCTGAAAAATTATACATGGCTTATAAGCTGAGCCCTAAGGATACAGTCTATCTTTATTTTGCGGCCAGTAGTGCCGTAAATGCAGGCCCAGATAATTACGATCAAGCCATACAATTCTACAATGAGCTAAAAGATGTAAACTATGACGGTAGCGAAGTAAAGTTTACGGCAGTCAATGTTGCTACCGGTGAGGTCGAAGCTTTGGATAAGACCACTCGAGATCTTTACGTTAAGGCAGGTACGCACAAAGACCCAAAAGAGGAAAAAACGCCCTCTCGAAAGTCAGAAATCGTTAAGAATATCGCCCTTATTTATCAGGAGCAAGGAAAGAACGATGAAGCCCTTGCTGCTTACGAAGATGCTATTGCCAGTAATCCAAATGATGTCAACCTTGTTTTGAACAAAGCTAATTTGTACTACAAGATTGGTGATAAGGATAAATTTAAGGAGTTGATGGCAACAGCTTCCGAAATGGCACCGGATAATGCTGATTTACTATATAATATTGGTGTAATCAATATGGAACAGGGCAATTTGGAAGAAGCAAGGGATGCATACAAAAAAGCACTGGATATTGATCCAAACTATATCAACGCGCAGTTGAATCTATCCACATCTTACGTGAATGAAGGGAATGGTTTAATTGATGAAATGAATACCTTAGGTACTTCTAGGGCAGATACCGCACGTTATGAAGAGCTTAAGTCAAAGAAAGATGATCTTTTTAAACAAGGTGCTAAGATATTGGAAGCGTCCTTGTTAAAGAATCCTGGAAACGAAGGTATTTTGGCTCAGTTAAAGAACATCTACGGTGCTTTAGGGGACAATGACAATTTCATGCGAATTAAAAAATTGATAGGGGAATAATAAACCTATCCATCCTATAAATTAAAAACCTCAATGTTTTCATTGAGGTTTTTTTATGTTGTCTTTACTGGGAAATGGATATCGATGGGCAGAAATAGGTTTATTGGTTTAGATGATTTTTTTGATGACCCTTAACTTATGGGAATATAACTTTTCATCGACATTAAAAATACCCGTATGGTCCAGGCGGTCAATTCGTACCCGGCCATGGGCATGTATGATATAATTATCCTTAAGAATGAGACCTACATGATCTATAATTCCTTCTTTATTGTCAAAGAAGGCCAAATCACCTGGCTCACTTTCTTCAATAAAACTTAACGGCTCCCCTTGGGTGGCCTGTTTCTCCGTATCCCTAAAAAGTTGGAATCCATTTATTTTATACGCCATTTGTGTAAAACCGGAACAGTCTATACCAAAAGGGGTTTTTCCACCTGTTAGGTGTGGCGCATTCAAGTAAGATAGTGCCGTATCTATAATACCATCCTTCAAAGCATTGTCTTCTAAGGCATTACCCTCAAATTGGTGATTAAAATGAACAGGGATATCAACCCTTGACCCCAACACAATAGGCAGCATTTGCTGGTTTTGCAAGAGTATGGGCGCAACCAAATCCGTACTATGCCGTATACTATGTTTTTCTTGTATTTGGTTATAGATGGTTTCATCAATCCATTGGATTTGATGGTTACGTACCCAACCTTCCGCAGTATCGTGCGAGATTTGAATCCTGCTCCATTTTTTGCGTTGCTCTTTGACCTTAAAATGATCTCCGTACAGCAGCTGGGTGAACAACACCCCTTCATCATCTGGATGATTACGCACTGGAACAACACTAAGAAGACAGATACCGTAGGTCATGAAATACGCGCTAAGCTAGTTACGCTCAACAATTATGGCAGAAGCCCCGCCTCCACCGTTACAGATGGCGGCAGCACCTATTTTTGCATTATTTTGATGTAAAACATGGATTAAGGTGACCAAGATACGTGCACCGGAGCAACCCAATGGATGCCCTAGGGAAACCGCCCCACCGTTTACGTTTACATTGGTATCCGTAAGGCCTAAAAGTTTGGTGTTGGCCAAGCCTACAACGGAAAACGCTTCGTTGAACTCAAAAAAGTCCACATCTTCAATAGCTATATTGGCTTTTGAAAGTGCTTTGGGCAATGCTTTTGCCGGGGCCGTAGTGAACCATTTTGGTTCTTGGGCAGCATCTGCATAGCTTTTAATGCTTGCCAAGGGTTCTAAACCCAAACTCCTGGCTTTTTCAGCACTCATAAGCACCAAGGCTGCAGCACCATCGTTAATGGTAGAGGCATTGGCAGCAGTCACCGTGCCATCTTTGGTAAAAGCGGGTCGCAAGGCGGGAATCTTTTCCATGCGTACATTTTTGTATTCTTCGTCTTCGGTAACCGTAAGAGGTTCGCCCCTTCTTTGGGGAACTTCAACGCCAACGACTTCTTCTTTGAACTTTCCTGTTTTCCATGCTTTGGCGGAACGTTCGTAGGATTGTATGGCAAAGGCATCTTGATCTTCCCTTGAGAAGTTGTGTTCCACGGCACAAGCATCGGCACATACACCCATGGCATTTTGATCATAAACATCGACAAGACCGTCCTTTTGCATGCCATCTACCAAGGAAGTAGCTCCAAACTTTACGCCATTACGCATGTGCACGTAATGTGGAATCAAACTCATATTCTCCATGCCACCGGCCACAACAATTTCAGTATCGCCTAAAGCAATGGATTGTGCTGCTTGCATTACGGCTTTCATACCCGAAGCGCACACTTTATTTACCGTTGTACAGGGAACCGTGTCCGGGATCCCGGCAAAAATAGCCGCTTGTCTGGCAGGCGCTTGTCCGGTTCCGGCCTGCACTACATTGCCCATCAATACCTCATCAACATTATCTGGGGAAAGCCCTATTTTTTCCAAGGCACCCTTTATGGCTATAGCACCCAGTTTTGGGGCCGGCACCGTGGATAGTGTGCCCATAAAACTTCCTATTGGAGTGCGGACAGCAGAGACGATAACTACTTCTTTCATACCTTAATTTTGATTAACGCGAAAATACTAAATTAAATACCATTTGAATTGTGTTTTGTCTTGGTCGTAAGAAGAGGCATTAATTTTCTATTTTTGATGATCAGGCATAGAACCTATGGGAAAAACACTGGACAATTTCTACAATAAGCAATCCCTTATTTATAAGTATTTGCTGTACTTTGTTTCCATTGGGTTGATTGTTTTCTTTTTCCCCCGTGGCGGTAAGTTTAAATATGAGTTTCAAAAAGGAAAACCTTGGCAATACGAAAACTTATATGCCCCTTTTGATTTTTCTATAAAGAAAACCCAAGATGAAGTAGCCCAAGAGGAAGCTGAACTACGACAAAACAAGAAATCATACTATCGCTATGATGAAGCTGCGGTACAAACCGCAAAAAAAGATTTCGGAGACAGGTTCGCAACTGTTTTTGATGGTGGTGAAGGATCGGCCAGCGAGCGGGAACGTATTTTTAAGATAGGGCTTCAGCTTCTTGATTCCGTTACCCAAAATGGCATTTTTGAAGACACACCACCTGCCCAAGGGGTATATTTGGTGGTAAACAATGAAGCCAGAAAGGTAACGGCCACAAAGGCGCGGACCCTAGTCCAAGCTAAACGTTGGATATCCTCCCAGAACCTTTCCGGTAACCCCCAAATTTCCGGAAGGCTAAAAGACTTGGTAAACAGTGCTATTGACGTCAATGCTTTTTATGATAAATCCTTAAGCGATAATTCTTTGGAAGAAGAACTTGCGCAACGCTCCTTCACCAGGGGGAATGTTTTGGAGGGAAAATTGATTATAGCCAAAGGAGAGGTTGTAGAATCTGAGAACTACAATATTCTAAACTCCCTAAAAGGAGAATATGAATCCGAGCTATGGAAAGGGGCCAACTATTACTTTATTCTATTTGGGTATACCGTCTTAGTGGCTTTGGTGCTTATGATGTTATTTTTGTTTCTTAAAAAATATCGTCCTGAAATTTATTCGGATAACAATAAGGTGACGTTCATATTCGTAAACCTTTTACTCATGGTTTTTATAACTACGTTGGTGGTAAAGAACAATGAAAGTTATGTATACGTGGTTCCCTTATGCATACTTCCTTTGATTTTAAAGAACTTTTTTGACGCGCGGTTGGGACTGTTTGTCCATGTATTGACCATATTGATTTTGGGCTTTGTGGTGCCCAATAGTTTTGAATATATCTTTTTACAGATTATTGCCGGTATTGTGACCATTCTTACGGTTTCTGAGTTGTATAAACGGGCCAACCTGTTTATCTCCGTAGGCCAGATTACGTTAATATACATTATTGGATATTTTGCGTTCCACATGATCCATGAGGGTAATTTGGATACGATTACCATATTTACCTTTGCTATTTTTTTGCTCAACGGTATGATTACCTTGTTCGCCCAGCCTCTTATTTATTTGTACGAAAAAGTTTTTGGACTGGTGTCCGATGTCTCCCTGTTGGAATTATCGGATACCAACAGCAAACTTTTAAAAGAACTTTCCAACAAAGCTCCGGGAACTTTTCATCATTCCCTGCAAGTAGCCAATTTAGCTGAAGCGGCAGCCAATGAAATTGGGGCAAACTCCATGTTGGTCAGGGTAGGGGCCCTCTACCATGATATTGGTAAGATGAACCGACCTACCTATTTTACGGAAAATCAAATTACCAATGTCAATCCCCATGATGATCTGCCACCAAAGGAAAGTGCCAAAATTATTATAGACCATGTTCTGGAAGGCATAGAAATTGCCAAGAAAAACAACTTACCGGACCGGGTAATCGATTTTTTGCGAACCCACCATGGAACCAGTTTGGTCTATTATTTTTACAAGAAACAGCAGGAGTTGGACCCGGAAACGGAAGAAACCCAATTTAGATACCCGGGCCCTATACCATTCTCCAAAGAAACCGCTATTTTGATGATGGCAGATGCTGTTGAGGCTGCTTCAAAAAGTTTAAAATCCCCAACTTATCCAATGTTGGATGAGTTCGTAGAAAAAATTGTGAGTGGACAAATGCAGGGCAACCAATTTTTAAATGCGAATATTACGTTTAAAGAGATAGAAATGGTGAAGAAAGTATTAAAGCAAAAACTGACCAACATTTACCATTTACGGATAGAATATCCTGAATAGTAAGGTATTGATAACAATTTCCAAAAAAGCTTAAAAAATAGTTGCGTTCTTGACAATGAAAAAGTATTTTTGCCTCCGCGTTTTACGCAGGTTCTTATAAATAATTTAAAAGGAGAGGTGCCGGAGTGGTAACGGAGCAGATTGCTAATCTGTCGACGCGTAAGTGTCGCATGGGTTCGAGTCCCATTCTCTCCGCAATTTCTTTTAATGAAGATAACCATTCGGGGTGTAGCGTAGCCCGGTTATCGCGCCGCGTTTGGGACGCGGAGGTCGCAGGTTCGAATCCTGCCACCCCGAC
>CALGQU010000196.1 GCA_937959125.1 uncultured Croceitalea sp. | reverse complement strand
ATTTTGCGTTGCAGCATCCGCAGTATCGAACATGGGCACTACCCCAGAGAAGATACCGTCTTGCAATGCCTTGCTCCAACTGGAACCGTTTAGGATTCCGGCGGACCAATTTTCTTTTATAAAATCATAATAGGTTTGCTCGCTACCCATCCATTTTAATAAGGATGCTTGGAACTGTCTGGTATCAAACAACTCACGGATAGTAGGCTGCATCAAACTATAATGGCCTTTCTTCATTTCCACGTCTCCCCAAGACTCTAAATAATGGGAAGCAGCAGCAACGTATTTTACGGCCTGTGCCGTTTCGTCATTGTTAAAAGAACTGCTTAGTGTTAGGCCTACCTTTTCCAGACCTTCTACAAAATCAGTAGAATTTGGCAAGGAATACACTGGGTTAACACCATCTATCAATAGCGCACCCACCTTACCGGCTTTCATATCGGCTATCAACCTATTTACCTTTGCCGTATTCCCTTGACGCACATATTTTGGGCTTTTTACATCAAAAGCTTTACTCTGCAACAAGGTATTTATTGCCAATACAACGGCTTGTGCGTTCACATCGTTCAAACCACAAACCACTACGGCATTGCTACCTGCTTTGCGTATTTCAGCCGCTACTTGTTCTACGACCCCGTCAACAGTGGAATCACCACCACCAACAGAACTGCCGTTCAATTTTCCGTATAATTTTGCCAATGCCACTTTTAATTGTGACGGCTTCATGGGGACCCTTCTATCTGCATTTGCCCCTGTTAAGGACATATTGGATTCCATATGGATATGACGAGACATTTTCCCATTTTTGGGCACCCGTCCTTTTGCATATCCAGAATCATAACCTCCTCCTTGCCAGTCTGCCAAGAAATCTGCGGCAAAGGAAACGATCAAACTTGCTTTTTCAAAGTCATAGTCCGCCAAAGCGCGTTCGCCATAAGCTGCTTCAAAAGCATTCAAAGCGGCATCTTCTGCAATGGCATCGTAGGTCACATGGTTTACATTGCCATAGGCAGCAGCAAAAGAAGCTGCTAATTTGGCCATGGATGGACTTGCATAGGATTGTGTCAACAATGCAATTTGCTTCCCAGAGTTGCTCGCAGCCTTCAAACCCCCTTTAACCCTGTTATCCAAATCTTCCCAAGAAATCGATTCCCCTTCAAAAGTGGGTCCTTGGATTCGTGTACTGTCATATAAGGAAAGTACAGAGGCGTTTACCCTTGCATTGGCACCACCGTTCACTGTAGCCTTATCGTTATTCTCTATCTTAATGGGACGTCCTTCACGTGTTTTTACCAATACACTGGCAAAATCAAAACCATCTGCAATGGAAGTTGCATAGTAATTGGCCACTCCTGGCACAATACTTTCTGGTTGGACTACGTAAGGAATGGATTTTTTTACGGGACCTTCACAAGCTGCCAAAGAAGCAGCAGCGGTACTAAAGCCAACGTACTTTAAAAAATCCCTTCTGTTGGTAGAGGATGCGGCAAGATTTTCCTTATCCCCTAAAAACT
Organism: uncultured Croceitalea sp.; assembly: GCA_937959125.1. Taxonomy (GTDB): domain Bacteria; phylum Bacteroidota; class Bacteroidia; order Flavobacteriales; family Flavobacteriaceae; genus Croceitalea. The sequence continues at coordinate 2,276 of CALGQU010000196.1, read as the reverse complement.
CATCTACCGGAATCTGCTCCGTAAACTCGTTTTGTTTTAGCGTCTCAACAATGGAATCGTTGGGATTCAACTCCGCTTCACTCTTCCAATATTTTTTGTTTGATGCCATACGTTTTATTGAAATAACTTCATTTTAATTAATAGTGGCACTTACCACATTCCAAACCACCCATTTGAGCTGCTGTCAACTTCTCTACACCATATTTCTTGGAAAGCTCTTCGTGAATTTTATCATAATAAGCATTGTCCGCCACTTGCACTTCGGTTTCCCTGTGACAATTGATACACCATCCCATGGTCAATGGGGAATACTGGTACATAATTTCCATTTCTTCCACAGGTCCGTGACAGGTCTGACACTCAATTTTACCTACCGTTACGTGCTGTGAGTGGTTGAAATAGGCGAAATCTGGAAGGTTGTGGATACGCACCCATTCTACTGGCTGCGATTCCCCTGTATACTTTTGGTTTTCTTCATCCCAACCTACAGCCTTATACAGTTTCTTTATCTCCTTGGTATAGAATTCGTTGGTGTAGCCCGCATCTAAATCCCCTGGGATTTCATCATCTGGGTTACCAGAATAGGCATTAATATTTTTATGACAGTTCATACAAACGTTCAAGGAAGGAATCCCGGAATGCTTGGACACCCGTGCGGATGAGTGACAATATTGACATTCTATCTTGTTAAGTCCCGCGTGGATTCTGTGGGAATAATGGATAGGCTGTATGGGCGCATATCCTTGATCAATCCCTATTTGGGACATCCAACTGTAAGCAAAATAGGCACTACTTAACAAAAAGACGATTACCGTACAGAAGACCAAGAACTGGTTTTGCGCAAAAGCTTTCCAGATAGGGGTGCGTTTTTCAGCATTGGCTTTTACCACCTCAACACCATTGGCCTCCGCAATTTTGCGCAAGGTATTGTTCACCAAGAACAACATGACGACCAAAAGTCCGAACACCAAGGCCAAAGCACCTAAAATTAATTCATTGGAAATCCCATTATTATCAACGGCCGTACCCGCATTTGCAGTAACCTCACCTGGAGGAGGTGCCGGAGCAACATATGCCGTATACGCCAAAATATCATTGATATCTTGATTTGACAAGGTAGGGAAGGGCGTCATTGCCGATTGGTTGTACTCCTTATAAATTTTGTTCGCATAGGCATCCCCAGATTTAATCACTGATGGACTATTTTTTATCCAAGCATACATCCACTCGCAATCCAAACCTTCCTCTTCGGTCAAACGTGTAGCCACATTTGCCAAAGCCGGACCTGTCATTTTGCGGTTCAACGCATGACATGCGGCACAATTTTGATTGAACAACTGTTTCCCTTTTGTTGCATCACCAGGACCACAAACACCCTCAGCCGCTTCAGCCGGAGCTGCCCCATCTTGTGCGTAACCTGAAACTGTAATTAATTGGAGAAGTAGTAGTAAACTAAGACCAAATACCCGTGAAAATTGAATGCGGTTCAGAACCTTTTTCATACTTACGTAATTGCTGTCAACGTTTTGGCATGATTTTAGGTCTGATACTGTGTATATTAGCCCTACCATGCTTAAAATTGATCACAAAAATACGACACACCAAGGTTTTTTTAAATGTTAAGGGATTGATAATATATAATTTATAATTATTCTAAATAGTCCTTTTGTATTTTGTTTAAAATTGAAAAAATTACATTTGTAACGAACACCTTATAAGCTTAGATAAAAAATCATGAAAACTCTTGTATATACTGCTATCCTTACATGTTTCAGCCTTTGGACCCAGGCACAAGAGGGCAACATCAATATTGAACAAGATCAAAAAATCGATACGCTCATAAAGGTGTACAATACGGTCAACTCCAAGGTGGATTACTATCATATACAGGTGGGTTTTGGTAGTTATCAAAAAGCACAAAACCTAAAATCAAAAGTAGATATTGATTTCCCCGGTTGGTACTCCAAAATAGAATTTAAAGAGCCGACTTATAGGGTACGTTTAGGAAAGTTTAAGGATCAGCTGCAGGCACAACGAAAGTTTCAGGAGGTCCGTAAAAAATATCCGAACGCCATGCTCCTAAAACCGGAGAATAGTTCCAAATAATCTATTTTTCATTACGGATGTTTAGTTGTTCAAAACTTAGTCGGCATTGCCCACTCCTTTTTACCACACCACAAAGCAGGTTGTGTGACCCTGAAACGAGTTCAGGGTGACGAAACGGGTGTATAGCACCCAACCGCAGCATCCCCTTTTTTTTAAAAAAAACTTCATGC
>CALGQU010000195.1 GCA_937959125.1 uncultured Croceitalea sp. | reverse complement strand
CCCCACTCTGTATTATCAAATATGGTTGGAACTGATGTTTTTTTTGTTGCTGAAAAAAAAGGCTTGGTAAAAACAAGCTCCGGAATTGAAATCTCCGTTTTAAAAAGCATTGAAGAAGTTGACAAACTGGATATCTTACTAATTCCCGGAGGGACCGTTGGAACTATTCAAGCCAGTAAAAACCAAAATTTAATTAATTGGATTAAAAAAATTGACCAAACAACAAAATATACCACAAGCGTATGTACCGGTGCTTGGATTCTTGGTGAAGCTGGACTTTTAGATAACAAAAAAGCTACAACAAACTGGTATCGTGCTAAAGAAAAGATTGAGTCATACAATGCTGAATTTGTACAAGAACGATATGTCCAAGACGGTAAATTATGGACTTCAGCAGGCGTTTCTGCTGGAATAGATATGAGCTTGGCCCTTGTCAACGAAATCAAAGGAGAAACATATACGAAATTGGCAATGTTGAATTTGGAATACGACCCAAAACCACCGTTAATAGGTGGCTCTGTTGAAAATACAAATGAAGGTTTGGTAAATCATATGTCGGGAATGTATGACCAAATCTTAGAAGTTAATAAATAAGGTTGCACAACCCCATAGGTTTTTTGGATAAATGGCCGCTTTGGTTTTTAGTAGTATAGACCAAACCCTGTTCAAAGACCAAATTATTCAATCTGTTGTCCCTATTGCGATATATATGTTTTCTTGAAACCAATGGGTATGGGATCAAAATTTCTTATCTATCAATTGTTTCATACTTACATCCTCATAATTCCGTTTTACAAAATCCAAAGCGGTCACCAGTACATTGCCCATATTCCTACACTTTTTAAATTCCACGTCCATGGTAAAATCATGTAACTCGTTCTTTAGTCGTTCCACATTGTCCGTCGTAGAAATGGCATCCGTCTTTACGGCACTAAGCAACCTTTTGATCCGGTTACCGGCACTTAAAATGCGTTTGGCCACAATGGAACGTTCCTCTATTTTGTATTGGTCCACGGAGTATTCCTGTAGTTTGGAGGATACCAAATCCACCATTTTATTGTTTTCCTTAAAAAACTGGGGGAGGTAGACCTTAAACTTACCCTCATAACATTGTTGATCAAAATCTATGGCCCGTAACCGGTACACCACATGATCAAAATCATGTACTGGCACTACCACGTAGTTATAGGAACGCATGTCCCCTAACAAGCGTATCATACACCGTTCATTGAACTTTACAAATTCTTTGGCCAGTTGCGCTTTTTCAGATTCGGAACAATTGGGCAGGTTGTCTTTAATAAAAACATCCCCGGGAATACCGGCAATATGTTCCTCTATCAAGGTATCTTCATGCACCAAAAAATTAAGGTTATAGGGGGATAACATATGCTCCAGCTCCAGTCCATATATCCTTGAGGCATCGGTTTTCTTTACATAGAAATGGGTATAGTTGTCATTTAAGATGTTCCTCACCTTAATGCGGAACGGTTTGGAATTGCCAAAGGTGCAGTAGTCTATGGCATCAATATTCAAATACTCCAAAATACGTTCACTACCATCTGAATGTAATATGGAATACACTTTTTTGAGGCTCAGGTCTATTTCTTCCCGATCAAACTCAGAATAAAAGACACGTACCCACAGGGTATCTTTCCCCTCATCGTCATAAACGGCTACGGAACCGGCAAACCGAAGCAAATCCTCATAAAAAATGGGAATCTCTATCTTTCTGCTATAACGGGCCAAATACATATCCAGCTTTCTTTGTACGGGATAGGCCGGTTTTTTTTTGGACATCAATCGTTCTTCTTGCATTTTACTACGGTATTTGTAACAAATAGGGCTAGGAGTCGTCAAGTTACTATGAAACCACCAAAAAACGATACCTTTTGGAAACAATACTGACGGTTACCGATCTCACTAAAAAATTTGGCACCCTTACGGCCGTAAAAAATCTTTCGTTCACGATTGAAAAAGGCAATGTCTATGGGATTTTAGGTCCTAACGGAAGCGGAAAATCCACCACTTTGGGCATTATCCTTAATGTGGTCAATCGCACCAAAGGCGATTTTAGCTGGTTTGACGGTACCACCTCTACCCATGCTTTAAAAAAAGTGGGAGCCATTATTGAGCGTCCCAATTTCTATCCCTATATGACCGCGGTACAAAACCTTAAACTGGTCTGTAAAATAAAGGAAGTATCCCAAGATAAGATTACCGAAAAGTTGGAATTGGTAGGACTGTTGGATCGTAAGGACAGTAAATTCAAAACCTATTCCTTGGGCATGAAACAGCGTTTGGCCATTGCCTCTGCCCTTTTGAACGACCCAGAAATATTGATTCTGGACGAGCCTACCAACGGATTGGACCCACAAGGCATCCATCAGATACGGGAAATCATAAAAAAAATTGCGGCCCAAGGGACGACCATATTATTGGCTTCCCATTTGTTGGATGAGGTAGAAAAGGTATGCTCCCACGTAGTCATCCTAAGAAAAGGTGAAAAACTATATAGCGGCCCGGTAGACGGCATGTTGGCAAGCCATGGTTTTTTTGAGCTAAAAACCACCCAAATGGAGGCATTAAAAACGCTTTTGGAAAAAAATGCAAGTTTTGGTGAAGTAGCGTTGACAAACGGTGGACTTACGGCCTACTTAAAGGAGGAGATGGACGCACAGGAATTGAACCAACTTTTGTTCTCCAAGGGCATTGTACTCTCCCATTTGGTAAAACGAAAAGAGAGCTTGGAAGAACAGTTTTTGGCACTTACAAAAAACAACTAATCAATATCCTATGGTACGTTTATTACAGATAGAATTCATAAAACTTTGGAACAATAGGGCAAGTAAGGTACTGATCATATCGTATTTTTTATTGCTCACCTCTATTGCCCTGGTAGCCGCAATAAAGTTTGACATAGGGCCCGTTAAATTTCATTTAGCAGAAATTGGCATCTTTAACTTTCCCTACATCTGGCACTTTAATACGTTTGTCACCGCTTTTTTCAAACTGTTTTTGGCTATTGTCATTGTGTCCATGATGGCCAATGAATACAGCAACAAAACCATCAAACAAAATTTGATCGATGGGCTGTCTAAAAAAGAATTTGTTTTATCCAAATTCCTTACGGTGCTATCCTTTGCCGTAGTTTCTACGGTTTTTGTCTTTCTTGTATCGCTCTTGTTAGGACTTGCCTATTCTGATTACAATGAGCTTTCCATCATTTTTTCGGATTTGGAGTTTGTTCTTGCTTTTTTTGTAAAACTCGTAGGCTTCTTCTCTTTTTGCCTGTTCTTGGGCATTTTAGTGAAACGCTCCGCATTTGCGTTAGGTTTTTTGATCATTTGGCAAATATTGGAAGGTATTTTTAGGGGACTAATGCGATGGAAATTATTTGATGCGGATACTACGGAAACCATTATGGGTTTCTTTCCCTTACAGTCCATGTTCAACCTGATCAAAGAACCTATTACGCGTTTAGAGAGCGTTCAAACGGTGGCGGACCAAGTAGGGGAAAAAATAGAACTCAACTACAACGTACACTGGCACGAAATCCTTATCGTACTCGGTTGGACCGCTATTTTCATCTATTTATCCTATGCGCTATTAAAAAAGCGTGATTTATAGTATCTTAGGGCGTCTGTGAAGGATGCTGACGGATGAAAAAATTGCTAGTTCTCATTACCCTTTTGGGCATTTCTATGACCTTTGGTCAGTCATGTCCCACTTTGTTGAGCCCGGTTGCCGGTGCCACGGATGTTCCTGTGGAATCCACTATTAGTTGGGAAGAAGTTCCCGGTGTTCCCGGGTATAGGGTTTCTTTAGGCACCACCCCAGGAGGTCAAGATATTATTGCCAATAGACTGGTTGGCAGCGCCAATTTCTTTGTTCCCCCTTTGGGTTTGCCGGAGGATACGTTAATCTTTGTAACCATTACCCTGTTTTTCTTTGATAATCTGGATGATGTGGTTTGCACCAGCATTTCCTTTAGAACGGAAACCTTATCCCAAGTTCCGGAATGCGCCACCTTGGACATTCCAGAAAACCTAGCTATTGATGTCAATACCCGCACCAATATTACATGGAACTATAGTCCAAGGGCTACGTCCTATCGTTTACGCATTACCACTGGGGATGGAACGGTTATTCTGCCGGAAACCGATGTAGGTAACACCCTAACCTTCAACCCTCCTGATGATTTGCCCATAAATACTGAAATCTTTGCCGAAATTACCGCGATAAATAGGCTGGGTATGGCAGTAAACTGTACGGTACAATCTTTTATTACCGCGGATATTGTGGTCAATCTTAGTTGTGCTACTTTAATATCACCAAGAAATGGGGATAGCAATGTGCCGCTGACCCCTATTTTGGAATGGACAGATGTCCCGGGTGCTACAGGCTATCGGGTGTTCATTGGTACCTCTCCAGAAGAAAACAATATTCTTGATGATGGACGGTTTACCGCAACCCGTACATTAGTGCTGGACTTTGAACCCAACCGCACCTTATTTGTACGTATTATTCCGTTTAATGAACTTGGGGAAGCCATAAATTGTGGACAAGAAAGCTTTTCTACCGCTATTGGATGTGGACCCTTCCTGGATCGGACTACCGGGGAATTTATCACCCTATTTCCAGAGTTCGACTTCCCGGAAACCTTTAGCATCTGCGAAAATTCACCTCCCCTTTTAGTCAGTACGGATGTTGTAGCGGAAACCTACCGTTGGGTAAGCGTAACGTCTAGGGGAACCGTAATAGAGGAATTGTCCGAGACACAGGAAGTCGCCATTTCAGAAGAGGGCCTTTATCGACTTGAGGTCAGTAATTTTGCAGATTCCAACGGAAACAATATTCCCTGTACCACCCTAAAAGAATTTGTGGTGGAAACAATAACGGGGCCAACGGTCACATCCGTCGATGTGGAAAGAAATGAGGAAAATCTAATATTGACCGCAAATGTTACCGGCCCAAGTGAATACGAATTTGCCCTTAATGATATCAATGGCCCTTATCAACCCAGCAATGTTTTTTCCAACGCTCCCTTGGGGGACAATGTTATTTTTGTTAGGGATGTAAATGAAGAAAACTGTATTGTAAGTGCGGAAGTATTGAGCGATTCCTTAAGGGAGGGGTTCCCCAATTTTTTTACTCCTAACGGTGACGAGGTAAACGAGTTCTGGCAGTTTGTACAACCTCCAAATACGGAACAAGTGTTCCTCCAGTTTATACAGGTTTTTGACCGTTTTGGAATGCTCATCACACAAATAGAACCAGATTCCATTGGCTGGGACGGCACCTTTAACGGGCGGCAATTGCCCTCTGGGGGCTATTGGTTTAGGGCAGTAGACGATGCCAACAACATCATCCAAGGATTTTTCACTTTAAAACGGTAAGCACCCGCACTTGCATGACGCTATACCAATTGCCTTTCCTATTTTTGTATCATGAAATTTAAGGTCGTTTCAGAGTTCCAACCAACAGGGGATCAGCCGCAAGCCATAGAAAAACTCGCGGAGGGCATTGTCCAGGGCGAAGAACACCAAACCCTGCTTGGGGTAACCGGTTCTGGTAAAACCTTTACGGTAGCCAATGTGGTGGAGCAAGTACAGCGCCCTACCTTGGTGCTGGCACATAACAAAACCCTAGCTGCCCAACTCTATTCCGAGTTCAAACAATTCTTCCCGGAAAATGCCATCGAATACTTTGTTTCGTATTATGATTACTATCAGCCGGAAGCCTATATCCCTACCAGTGGCACCTATATTGAAAAGGATTTGTCCATTAATGAAGATATTGAAAAATTACGCTTGAGCACCACCTCTTCCCTTCTCTCCGGCAGACGGGACGTTTTGGTCGTTGCTTCGGTGAGTTGCCTTTATGGCATTGGAAATCCCGTGGAGTTTCAGAAAAACGTGATATCCATACAAAGGGACCAAGTCATTTCCAGAACAAAGTTTTTGCATCAATTGGTGCAAAGCCTTTACTCTAGGACCACTGCAGATTTTAGGAACGGTAATTTTAGGGTAAAAGGGGACGTGGTGGATGTATTTCCCGGTTATGCCGACCATGCTTTTAGGATTCACTTTTTTGGGGATGAAATTGAAGAAATCGAGGCCTTGGACCCCTTCAATAACAAGGTGTTGGAAATTTATGATTCCTTAAATATCTATCCGGCGAACATGTTTGTGACCTCGCCGGATGTTTTACAGCATGCCATAAAATCCATACAGGACGATTTGGTAAGGCAAATCGATTACTTTAAGGATATTGCACGCCCTTTGGAAGCAAAACGCCTGGAAGAGCGGACCAATTTTGATTTGGAAATGATACGGGAACTGGGATATTGTTCCGGTATTGAAAACTATTCCAGATATCTGGATGGACGGGAACCGGGAACCAGGCCCTTCTGTCTTTTAGATTATTTCCCGGATGATTATCTCATGATTATCGACGAGAGCCACGTTACCATACCCCAAGTCCATGCCATGTACGGCGGGGACCGCAGCCGCAAGGAAAATTTAGTGGAATATGGTTTTAGGTTGCCTGCGGCCCTGGACAATAGACCTTTAAAGTTTCAAGAATTCGAAGCCCTACAAAACCAAGCCATTTATGTAAGTGCTACTCCGGCAGATTATGAATTGCAGTTAAGCGAAGGGGTTTATGTGGAGCAGGTCATACGCCCTACCGGACTTCTGGACCCCATTATAGAAGTACGGCCAAGCATCAATCAGATTGATGATCTAATCGAAGAAATCCAAAAACGGGTAGAACTTGATGAACGTACCTTGGTCACCACCCTTACCAAAAGAATGGCAGAAGAATTGACCAAATACCTCTCCAGAATAGATGTAAGGTGCCGTTACATCCATAGCGATGTAGATACTCTGGAACGGGTGGAGATTATGCAAGATTTACGCAAAGGTATTTTTGATGTACTTATTGGAGTGAACCTTTTAAGGGAAGGTTTGGACTTACCGGAAGTTTCCCTGGTAGCGATTTTGGATGCGGATAAGGAAGGTTTTTTGAGAAGCAATCGATCATTGACCCAAACCGTAGGAAGGGCAGCAAGGAACCTCAACGGAATGGCCATTATGTATGCGGACAAAGTTACGGATAGCATGCAGAAAACTATGGACGAAACTACCTATCGCCGGGAAAAACAAATTGCCTATAACAAAAAACACAACCTAGTTCCCAAGGCGTTAAAGAAAAGCTTGGATAGTGCATTGGCCAAAAATTCCGTGTCTACCTATCATTTTCAAAAAGAGGAACTGCGAGCCGCCGAACCGGATTTGGAGTATCTTACACCAGACCAAAAAGCAAAGATTATCCTGCAAAAACGCAAAGCCATGGAGAAAGCCGCCAAGGAGCTCAACTTTATGGAAGCGGCCAAACTTAGGGATGAGATAAAAATGTTACAGGAGCAGGACTAAACCGCACCGTAAGATAATTCTAGAAGGGAGATATCACTTGGTAATATTTATCAAACAAAAAAAGCGCCACCAAAACAAGTGACGCTTTCCTCAACTAACCAACTAAACCAACCACGAAAGTGGCTTTCTCAAACTAATTTTATGTTCATGCAATTTCTATATGGCGCTTGGGCTTGGGCAAGGATTCTTCTCTTTTAGGTAGCGTTACCTTAAGTATACCTTTGTCATAAGATGCATTGATATCATCGGCATTTATGGTATCTGGTAACGTAAATGTTCTTTTAAAAGAAGTAGCTTGAAATTCCCTTCTGGTATAATTGTCGGTCGGGGTCCCATCTTCGGTGGTAACTTCTCCGGAAACGCTCAATATCTCCTTATCCACTTCTAAGTTGAAATCCTCTTTACTAAAACCGGGTACGGCAAAATGCAACTCAAATTCCTTTTCATTATCCACAATATTTACGGAAGGAACCATGGTATTTGCATTTTCCATCCCACCAAACCAATCGGGTTTAAAAAATTCATTCATTAGACTTGGGAACAACATATTATTTCTTTTTACTAAACTCATGATGTGTGATTTTAAAATTAAACTCACTGTCAAAGGGCAAAAGCCGTTCCAACACATTTTTAATGCCAATATGTCATTTATTAATGATTTTATGCTGTCATTTTGACATTAATTCAATTGAAAATACCTAATTATCTATTCAAGAAGTTCTTTGTTCATTATAAGACACAAAAAAATCCTGAAGTAGTACTTCAGGATTTTTACGCTAATCAAAATATGCACTATATTTTATGCAGTTATTCTTACGGGTACTGTATAGGTTTTTCCTGTTACGGCACCATCGGATTTTACTTTTTTGTAGTTTAAACGTCCCTTAACAAAGCCTTCCAGCTCGTTATTGGTAGTATCCACAGAGATTACCACGATTTCCCCATCACTGTTAACCATAAATCTAACATCGGCGGTAAGGTCATCTCCAATAGCAAAATTGTTGTCGCTCAACATCTTGTGGATTTGGGATGCCAATTCAGATTTAGAACTTGAAGGTGTTGGATTGTTGTTTGCTGAAACACTTCCTACCGCAAACATGGCAGCTGCTACTACTACTAAACTAATTTTTCTCATGATGATTTCGTTTTTGAGATTGATAAATTTGATGAATATGCTTAAAAGACGCCCCAAGATTGCGAATGTTACAAGGAAATATCTTTTTTAACATATTTTTTGTTTTTGGTCGATAGTATAATCGAAGTAAAATTAACCCCAAAAAGCGCACAAAAGCTAATGCTAGTGCTATTTGACACTTTCTTAATCCCCATTACCTTTCTATAATTTTTAACACCTAAAATTTAACCTTAAAGGGTTCTAATTATCAAAAACAAGTGAGTGAATTCAAAATAAATCTTGAAGAAGGTGGACTTTTTGGAAAAATCCCGAAGCTAACAGAAGCTTTATCTTCTCCATAAAAGCAATACAACCATAAAAAAAAGGTTGCCCATGGGACAACCTTCTTACATATACTATTTAAAGCTTTGGTATTTTAAGCAAGTACTTCTTTCACCTTATCCGCAGCTTCTTGGAACTGTACGGCAGAATGTACGGCCAATCCGGAATTATCGATAATCTCTTTGGCAAGCTCTGCATTGGTACCTTGTAACCTAACGATAATAGGTACTTTAATGGAGTCCCCCATATTTTTGTATGCATCCACAACGCCCTGTGCTACACGATCACAACGTACGATACCTCCAAAGATATTGATCAGTATAGCCTTTACGTTAGGGTCCTTCAAAATAATGCGGAATGCTTCTTCTACCCTTTTGGCATCTGCAGTACCTCCTACGTCCAAAAAGTTGGCCGGCTCCCCACCTGCCATTTTAATAAGGTCCATGGTAGCCATGGCCAATCCAGCCCCATTTACCATACAACCTACATTACCATCCAAATCCACATAATTTAAACCAACCGCGCGGGCTTCTACTTCAATGGCATTCTCTTCCCTTAGATCGCGCATTTCCGCATATTGTTTTCTTCGGTATAAGGCATTATCGTCTATGGAGACTTTGGCATCTACGGCCATGATCTTATCATCGGAGGTTTTTAAGACAGGGTTGATTTCAAACATACTGGAATCACTTTCCACATAGGCTTTATACAATGCTGATACAAACTTGGCCATCTCCTTAAAGGCCATTCCGGAAAGTCCTAGGTTAAATGCAATCTTACGTGCCTGAAAAGGCATCAAACCTGTAGCGGGATCAATCTCTTCCGTAAAAATAAGATGTGGGGTTTTTTCTGCCACTTCTTCAATATCCATACCGCCCTCCGTAGAATACATGATCATATTTCTACCGGTTCCCCTATTCAATAGAACGGACATATAAAATTCGTTGGTCTCACTATCCCCTGGGTAATACACATCTTCTGCAATCAACACCTGGTGCACCTTTTTACCCTCCGCAGATGTTTGCGGGGTTATCAAGTCCATGCCTATGATCTGTCCTGCGATCTCCTCTACTTCCTTAAGGTTCTTAGCCAGTTTAACACCGCCACCTTTTCCACGTCCTCCGGCATGCACTTGTGCTTTGATCACATGCCATCCCGTTCCGGTTTCTTGTGTTAACTGTTTGGCAGCATCAACGGCTTCCTTGGCGTTATGCGCCACAATACCGCGTTGAATGCGTACCCCAAAACTTGCTAATATTTCTTTTCCTTGATATTCGTGGAGATTCATAAGAATGTAAAGTTATAATTGCGCACAAAAATAGGGAACAGCCCTGTATAATTGAAAAATATTCATCGTTTATTAACGCAGATTGATTTTAGAGCATTTTAGCTTGGGCTACTCCGCTTTAAAGTCTTCAAAATCCAAAGGGTCAAAGTTTTTGAAGTGGCCATTCATTTCAATTACCGTCTTGGTTCTATTGATTTGTTTTAGAATGGCAATGGTATCCTCCAAATGGGCTTTTATATACTTTAGGCGTTCCGTTTCATTGGTAAGTTGCAACAGCGCATATTCCTGCTCAAAGGAAAGTCCCATTTTATGGGCAAAAGCATAGCTATTGAATTTATCCGCGGGCACTTCCGGAAGTTGCACGGCCATTAATTGGTAGAGTTGCCTTATTTTTCCCAATACATCTTGTCGTAACGCCTCTTCAGCATCATTATCGGACTCCAAAAATTCTACGATTCCGCCTGCATACAATTTATCATCCAACTGGTTGTCAAAAGTAACTACTTTAAACACCTGCCTAGCCACACAGACAACGTCCATTTCCCCTCCTTCATAGGTATTGACCACCTCTACCAATTGTACTTCCGTTCCGTATTCAATGCGCTTATCAATATAGACTGGAATGCCAAAAGTAATAGCCTCTTCACGACAGTCGTTGATCAATTGCCTATATCGTTCTTCAAAAATATGCAGCGGCACCGTCTCTCCCGGAAAAAAAACCGATTGTAGTGGGAATAAAGGCAATTTCATGTATAGATTTTTTCTAAAAATAAGCACATCGACCTAACTGCACAACTTTCTCTATTTGTTATTTTTGTAACAATTTGTTGTATTAATTTGATTCTCTATTTTATTTTTGTCTCCAAGGTGGGAGTCTGTTAGATTTGAAAAAAATTACGATTATGGAACACGCTTCCCTATTGGATATTGCCAACACCTACGGAGCTCCCTTATATGTTTATGATGCGGAAAAAATAGCATCGCAATACCAACGCCTTACGGATGCCTTTAACGGTGTGGAACAGTTGCGGCTAAATTATGCTTGCAAAGCACTCTCCAATTTAGGGATACTGCGGCTAATGAATAGTTTGGGCAGTGGACTGGATACCGTTTCCATACAAGAAGTTAGATTAGGACTTTTGGCGGGCTTTAAACCGGAATCCATTATTTACACACCAAACGGGGTTTCTTTAGAAGAAATTGAAGAAGCTGCGGCACTAGGGGTCCAAATCAATATTGACAACCTTTCGGTCTTGGAACAGTTTGGAAGCAAGCATCCGGACATCCCTGTTTGCATTCGTATAAACCCGCATGTGATGGCCGGCGGAAATTCCAATATTTCAGTAGGGCATATCGATTCCAAATTCGGCATCAGTATCCACCAAATACCGCATTTGCTGCGTATTGTAGAACTTACAAAAATGAACATCAACGGTATCCATATGCATACCGGGAGTGATATTTTAGATATTGATGTGTTTTTATACGCTTCTGAAATTCTTTTTGAAACGGCCAAAAATTTTAAATCCTTACAGTTTATCGATTTTGGTAGTGGATTTAAAGTACCTTATAAAGAAGGGGACATTGAAACCAATGTGGAAGAGTTGGGCAAAAAACTGACCAAGCGTTTTAATGCTTTTTGCAAAGAATATGGGCGTCCATTGACCTTAGCTTTTGAACCCGGAAAGTTTTTGGTGAGTGAAGCGGGGTATTTTTTGGCCAAGGTGAATGTAGTGAAGCAAACCACATCTACCGTATTCGCCAGTGTCGATTCTGGTTTTAACCATTTAATACGCCCCATGCTTTACGGCTCCAACCATGAAATTCTCAATATATCCAATCCAAAGGGTAGGGAACGCTACTATTCCGTAGTAGGTTATATCTGTGAGACGGATACTTTTGGCAGCAATAGAAGAATAAACGAAATCAAAGAGGGTGATGTTCTGGCTTTTAGAAATGCGGGGGCGTATTGCTTTACCATGGCCAGTAACTATAACTCCAGGTACCGCCCTGCAGAAGTACTATGGCATAAAGGTAAAGCCCACTTAATACGGGAACGGGAAACATTTGATGACATCCTACGCAACCAGGTAGACATCTCTGCTGTTTTTGAAGAGAAGAAACCCGCGGTCGTCACGAAATAATTCTGGACATATTTCGTTAGTTTTGGTATAGTTGTTGGACTATGCTAAAAAAAGAACTATGCGAACGTTTATCATAATTACCATACTATTTTTCTCCCTTTCCCTATCTGCTCAGGAAGTGAACTGGATTTCTTGGGATGAAGCCATAGCACTTACCTCCACAGAGGAAAATCCAAAAAAGATTTTTGTGGATATTTATACGGACTGGTGCGGATGGTGCAAAAAAATGGATAAGGATACCTTTCAAAATCAAGAAGTAGCCGCATACATGGCCGAAAACTTCTATATGGTAAAAATGGATGCCGAAGGTAAAGAACCTATAACCTACCAAGGTAAGGAATTCAAATATGTCCCTTCTGGAAAACGTGGGTATCATGAACTTGCCGCCGCTTTGTTGCAGGGTAGGTTAAGCTATCCAACCGTAGTATTTTTAGATGAAGAAGGCAATATGCTCTCTCCAGTACCCGGCTATCAAAAAGTAAAGCCTTTTCTTAAAATAGCGCGCTATTTTGGCGATAATATCTACAAAGAGCAGGACTGGAAGAGTTATGATTCGGCTGGCGAATAGTCCCAAAAGAAAGAGGTTAGCGTTCCTTCTGTGATAGACCTATACGTTTTCCACAAAAAATACGGCATTGTTGTTCAAATCATAAAAGCCAAACTCATTGGTGTGTTCCATGGCGTTTTTAGACGTAACTTTTCTTTTGTGACCGTACCGCACGCTACCAACTCTTCAAAAATAGGGGTTAGGCGCTTTACAAAAATCTTTATTACGGAACCTCCTAAAAGCGGATCCTCCTCCGTATCGGCATGCCATTGCAGATGTATCCAAAGGTTTTCCCTTCGCAGCACAGCGTACATATCATCCCTATGCACTGCGGCAAAACCCACCTGATCGTGGTACCAAGCGACGTCCCTAGCAATATCCCTACTAGGCAATACAGGTGCTATTTCCAAAAATTCCGTTTTCATCATTACGGTATTTGATGCCACTGCAATAGGGGATACTTTAAATAATGTAAAAATAGTTTTATTAAAAGCATCAGCCTTTGAACCAAAGTGAATTCGGTATAAACAAAATTCTATTGGATATGCAAGGTTCAATAAATATGAAGTCACTTCGAGCGCAGTCGAGAAATTATAAAAACGTCAATTTTAATCAGGTCTCGACTGCGCTCGACCGGACAAGAGTAATATGTATGATTAATAGGGTCCTATTATTCATAAAAATGTGATCTCATATTCACTCTAAACTATCATATTTACCTACTATAATTAGGACTTTCCTTGGTAATGGTAACATCATGCGGATGGCTTTCATTGATGCCACTTGCGGTAATTTTAACGAAACGACCGGTTTCCTTCAGTGTTTCAATATCTTTTGCCCCACAATAGCCCATTCCTGCCCGTAATCCTCCTACAAATTGATGGATGCTCTCAAAAAGTTCGCCTTTGTACGGCACACGACCTACGATACCTTCTGGTACCAATTTTTTGATATCGTCCTCCACATCTTGGAAATAACGGTCTTTTGAACCTTCTTTCATGGCTTCTACGGAACCCATACCACGGTAACTCTTGAATTTTCTTCCTTCGTAAATGATGGTTTCCCCAGGTGATTCTTTGGTTCCTGCCAGCAATGAACCCAACATCACGGAATCCGCACCCGCGGCAATGGCCTTTGGAATATCCCCCGTATAGCGAATACCACCATCAGCAATTACGGGAACGCCAGAACCTTTTATGGCTGCGGCCACTTCAAGAACCGCTGAAAATTGTGGAAAGCCCACACCGGCAACCACCCGTGTGGTACAGATAGAACCAGGCCCTATACCTACCTTAACGGCATCCGCACCAGCATTGACCAAATATTTTGCGGCATCACCCGTAGCAATATTCCCTACGATAACCTCCAGTTCCGGGAACGCTTTTTTTACTTCTTTCAATACGGTCACCACCCCTTTGGTGTGCCCGTGTGCCGTATCGATAACCACGGCATCCACCCCTGCATTGACCAAGGCCCCGGCACGTTCGACAGCGTCCCCGGTAACCCCAAGTGCCGCAGCTACACGTAACCGTCCATAACGGTCTTTGTTGGCGATAGGCTTTTGGGTTAATTTGGTAATGTCCCTAAAGGTAATGAGCCCAACCAATTTGTACTGCCCATCCACTACCGGGAGTTTTTCTATTTTATTTTCTTGAAGGATATCCTCAGCTTCCCCCAAGGTGGTCCCTACCCCGGCGGTGACCAAGTTTTCCGAGGTCATGACCTCTTGTATGGGGCGTTGGTTGTTTTTTTCAAAACGCAAATCCCTATTGGTCACAATGCCTATCAACTTACCTGCATCATCAACAATGGGGATACCGCCAATACTATGCTCCTTCATACTCGCTTTGGCATCTTCTACAATGGCATTCAAAGGCAAAGTTACCGGGTCCAATATCATTCCACTTTCGGCCCGTTTTACCTTGCGGACTTTCATAGCCTGCTGTTCAATGGACATGTTTTTATGCAGGACGCCAATGCCTCCTTCCCTTGCCATGGCAATGGCCATTCTGGACTCCGTAACCGTATCCATAGCGGCCGAAATAATGGGCACGTTGATGGTAATGTTACGCGTAAATTTTGTTTGAATGTTGACCTCCCTAGGGAGTACTTCTGAAAAGGCTGGTACAAGAAGGACATCGTCATAAGTTAGTCCTTCGCCCAGAATTTTATTTTGGTGAGCTTCCATTGCAATTACGGATTAATTGCGTGCAAATATAGTCTTTTTAAATCAAGCATATCTTAAACAAATTTTCTTCTATTCAATTTATCTATTTAGAATAATTCTAAATAGAATTGTATGTTTGTGTAAACATTCAAAGTCATGTGTCCCTCTAAAAGAATTTTGAACAGATCGGCCAATGGCGTCCTTACGTTTTGCAATAACAGCAAGCTGTTTCAGTTGGTGTACAACAACCTCTGTTTTGAGCTTTATGAATGGGAACTCCAAGTTTTTAAGGATCATTTGGACGAATTGGACGTCCATTATTGGGAAAAGCAGCTCCGTTGTGCCGTGCACCAGAAAAAAATCCCGATTTCCGTAGGTACCAAACATTTTATCATTCTGTTGGATAGAAACGAACTGTTTGAGTTAAGGCAACTGGTTTCCAAGGATAACGGCCTTACCCGTATCCTTGATGCCACTGCTATTACCTATACGTTTTCAGAAAACTAATTTCCTAAGTGTTCTCAGGATTTTAGTAGGTTTGGAAAGCGGCTATTGGATTCAGCCGCTTTCTTTTTGCTATAATTTTAACTGTAGGGTGGTATAAAACGTTCTGGGTTCTGCCGGAATGATACCGGGGCCCGGATATCCTGTAGCCCTTCTGGTAAAATAGGAATTGTCCAAGAGGTTGTTGATACCTGCCTCCAACTTCAGCTTATTCCAAGTATAGGAAAACGATACGTCCATCACATCATAGCTGGGGATACTTCCTATTATCCCAGCGTTTCTTGCATCCAAAAACAAGGGCGGTGCATTGGTAGCGTCCGTAAACTGTTCCCCTATGTAGGTATATTGTAGGCTTCCTAAAAAGTCGCCATACCCAAAACTAAGTCCAGTTTTAAGATTGATTTCCGGTATAAACTCTACCTCATTGCCTTCAACATTATTAAATTCAGAATCGGTATATTCAGAACCGGTTACGGCAAGGTTTACATAATAATTTAACTTTAATTTCTCGTTCGCGGGAGCCAAAATCGCTTTCAAATTGACATCTGCAAAGGTTTCCACCCCGTAAATAAATGCCGTTCCTATATTGCTTCTCAAGGTTCCAACGCCATCTTCTGGATCCACTATCTCCCCTATTCTATTATCATACAAAAGCCCAAACGCGCTCAAATCATAAGTAAGGAAATCCTTCCATTTGCCCCGTACACCCAAATCTGCAGTAAAACCGGTCTCATCTGAAATGTTTTCGTCTATGCGGTTGGAGGGGTTTACAATTCTAATGTCATTAAAAGTAACGGAACGGTAGTTTTCTGAAAAATTAGCGTAGAGTTCAAAGGCTTGGCTCGGTTTATACGAACTGCCCAAACCAAAGATGAAAAAGTTACGTTCCAAGGTCCTATTATCCGGTACTTCCTCATTAAGCAAGGGATTACCTGCCAAATCCAGTACGACCCTTCTAAAAAGCCCTTCACTTTCCGTCTTTATGTATTCAAATCGAAAACCTGGGGTAAGTGACCAAGTATCGGACAAATTAAAAATGTTCTCCCCAAATACGGCCACGTTCAAATTTGGGAAATCAAACTCTGCTTGGGGGACAAAATCTGGAAATTCATCGCTTCTAAAACTAAAATCGGCATTTAAACCATTACTGCCGGGGCCTTGATCTTGAGAGTTATCACTGCTATACACCTTAGAGCCTATCAAAAAAACGGATTTCTTTTTTGCTAGGGTATAACGCGTCAATAAACGGGTTTCCACACTCCAATTGCTGAACTGATCGATCAAAAGCTCCCGAGGCTGGTCCAGTTCATCCACCATACTCACCCTATTGGTACGCAATCCCAAGGCACTTCTGGATGCATTGAGCGTATTGGCGGTAAGGCTAAAATCCGTTGCCGGGGAAAATTGATGTTCCAATTGAAAGGCGTACAATTTCCAATCCACATCAAACCAATTTCGCTCCCTATTGGAAAAGGTAGGGTCTTCGTTGAACTGTATATCTGTGAGGCCGCCCGCCTGCTGTGAAAGATAATTGAACAAGGTAATCTCAAAGCCAAGTTTGGTCTTGTCAGATACTTGGTAATTAAAGCTCCCAAAGTAATTTCTATTGGTAAAGTCTGAGTTGGGCCTAAAACTGCTTCCTTCCTTGTAATTGAAATAGGTATAGTAGCTAAAGTCCCCTATGGTCCCGGAAAGGCTGTTAAAACTGGTCTGCAATCCAAACGAACCCAGAGATTGTCTAGAGGTCCATTCAATTTCCTTATTGGGATTGGGTTGCTTGAATTTAAAATTGACCAAACCTCCAAACTGCGGACCGTATTGTAAAGAAGCGGCTCCACGGACGACCTGAATTTGCGACAATGCCTCCGCCGGTGGGGTATAATAACTTTCTGGATACCCCAAGGGATCCGCGCTAATATCATAGCCGTTCTGCCTAATGGTAAAATTTGCACTCCGGTTAGGGTCCAATCCCCTACCCCCAATATTCAGCTGTAAGCCTGCATCGCCATTTTCATAGATGTTCAACCCTACCACTTGACTGTACAATTGCCTAGGTTGGTTCGCCGCCAGGTTTCCGGTAATATTGTCCACAAGAATCACCTCACTTTTTTTACCGGCATAAATAGCGGTGCCCTCTACAGCTTTTAGTTTTTTAAGTGCAAAAATCTTTTCCCGCTGTTGGGTAAGCACCACCTCAGACAGTTCCTGGGCCTGCAATTTTTTTAGCTGGATGTCCAAAGTACTGTTTTCGCTGAGGCTGAAGGTCTTCTCAAACACATTGTATTCAAAAGCGAAAGCAACCACCTCATAGGTGCCACTGGACAAGCCTGCAAAACTAAAGCTCCCGGAAGCATCTGTTATCAGTAACGCCTGGGTTTGTTTTAGGTACACCTCTACATCGGCCAAGGCATCACCATTCTCATCAATTACCTTTCCGGTTAGGGTAAATTGTGCGAAACCTGATAGGCACCAAAAAACAACAACTATACTACTAAATACCTTTAATATCATCTTTAAAAGGACGTACCCATTTTTTATGTTTGAATGACTCCCGTTGTTCCAGCAAGTTTACTTTGGGGTCAATAAATTCCGTGCTTCTCCTACCATTTAGCGTGACATAGCTTTCCACATAAATTTCAATGGTATCTTGGCCTTCTTTTGCAAAATGGTCCCGCAAAAAATGGGCATATTCCAAAATGAAATCTGGCTGAAAGGCCATTTGTTTTTCTTGAAAGGGCGTTAAAAATTCAGAGTTATCCACATAAAACCACTTTCCTGATGCTTTGTTTACGATCTTAAATTGGGCGTAGCCTGCTTTTTCCATAAGCATCACCCGCCAAGAAAACCGATAGCCTTCCTCGGTCCAAAACAACTCTCCGGGATAAGTAAGGTAACGCCATGGTAAGAGTAACTGAACGGCAAAAAATAAGCTAACAATACCGTACTTGAGTATGGTTAAGGTATTATGCTTTTCCCTAAGCGTCGCTTTGGCATCAAAAACCGATGTATCCCATCGGAAGGTTTTGGATAGAAAGTCCAATAGTTTATGGTGAAAACCAGCATCAAAGAAAATGAGGGTACTAAAAATCATAATGTAAGGGAACATCCCAATATTGAACAGGACACTTGTCATGATATGAAAGACCGCCACAAGGAAAAAAGCAAGCCAACGCGTGGGTTTATAGAGAAGTAAAAAGGGAATCGTTAGATCGTACAACGCACCAAACCAACTAAATACGTATGGCACCCATGCTTTGCCCATAAGTGAACCCATTAGGGGTACATCCGTTTTGGAAGCTAACCAGATTTTTAAAGGCATAGCTTGGAGCAACCAATCTGAATTTAGTTTGGCCAAGCCTGCATAGATATACACTAAGGCCAAAAGCAATTTTAGGACATCAATATTCCATTTTGGCACGTATTTAAACCGTTTGGATTTATCATATTTGGCATCCAAGGAAAAATAAGCGTTCGCCGGTAGGAACAGCAGTAAAAAGGATAGGATACTTACAAAATAATAGTGGTTCAAATAGGTGGTCTTATCCATTAATTCTATATAAGTGAAGGACAGAAAAAAAGTAAGCATCGCCAACCGATACTTAAAACCAAGGGTAATCAAAATTGCGGAGAGGCCACAGACAAAAAACAACCCGTAGGTCCAAAGACCTAAGGGTTTTACCCATTCGAACCCATAGAACGAAAAATGGAACTTTGGGGCGATGTACAGTTTTTCTATCCAACCGTAGGACCAAAACCGTAGCATGCTCCAGAGCATTAAAATCCCAAATAAAATCCGAAAGACCGCCAATGGGGCGGCCTCTACAGGTTCCTGGGAAAAAAGTTTTAATTTATGCATGAATCTTAGTCACCATCGGCATCTACAAAGTCCACATCAATACTCAATAATGAAAACATATCCGTTTTGATCAAGGGTACCAAGCGTTGCACTTCGCCATAGGCCTCCAACATAGCTACTGGAGGGTCGTTATTTTCTATCTCGCTTAAAAAGGAATCCAAGGCATTGACTTCGGTACGCGCCATATTCATTTGGTTATTGATGCTTTGGGCCAATTCGTCCCCTCCGGTTATGGTCCGCAGATAATCATCAAAACCAACGTCATTAGCCCCTCCGTTAAACCGTACCCCATTAAAGAAATCCTGTACGGCATCCAAACCTTCTTGGAACAAGGCATTGCCCAACCCCTCTTGGTAAAATGCCTCTAGGGTATTTGGTGCCACCTCACCGGTAAAAACACCCGCGGGAATACCCATTTTTCCGGCCCTTAGAAAGCGCTCAAAATAAAAGATATAGTCATTGGTCATTCTATCTACGGAGGAGGTAGAGGAAGACCCATCACTGGCAATAAAACTATCCCTAAATTGGGATTCCCAAGCGGCTAAAACTTCATTCACCCGTGTTCCAATATCCAAAATCACATCTGAAGTATAGGTAATGCGGCCATCGCCGGTCGTAGCATTAGTAAAGCTTGCCAAGGCGTCTTCCGGACCGTTAAAAAGGTAATCCAAAGCGGCAAAGCCTTTGGAATCCCTAGTGCTAGATAGCGTAAAATCATAGGTGCCACCTGCAATCTGGTCCTCTATTAAAAGAACATCGGCCGGGAAGGTATTTACATTAAGCCGTAGTCCATTTTGCTCTGCAGGTCCAATCTCAAACATGGAAACATGCTGCCAACTTCTATAGGCTGCTTCCCAAGCAGACCGTACCGCATCAAAATTCCCTTGGGTCCTTTCTTGGCTAAAGATTTGAAAACTAGTCTCAAAAGTGGCGAAGGTATCCGTAAAACTTTGGTAAGAAGGTATAATGATGTTATCCGCCCAATTGGTAAGTAAGGTTACCCTATTGAATGTTGGGGCCGTAGGTGGAGGATCCACCCCCTCATCGGTATCACTACTACAGGCCCACACCAATAAAACAAGGAATAGGGAAACGGAAACTCCAAAATACTTTTTCATCATGTTCTAGCAATTTTCAAATGTATAATAAATGACTACACTTGCCTAGGCAGGTATCCTTTTTTGTTCTATGATTTTTACACCTTTCTTTAACGGCTTTAGTTACTTGCTTATTCACAACCAGGTGAATTGGCAGGTGCATTATCCACTGTTTCCGCTTGCGCCCTAGTAAACCCAAAAGGTGCCGCAATTTCATCTGAAATAATATCCAAAGTTGCCATGTCAATATCCCATAGCCCATTTGGGGTGCCCTCCGTAATGGTGTCGAACCAATCCATAACCGTTTGCGGGGTGTAATAGGGTGCGCTTGTGCTTGGGTCTTGGGTATAACGCAACCCTAAAAGGAATCCCAATCCTTCTGAAAGATCATGGAAGGCATCTCCAAATTCCCCTGCACCGTCACGGGCAGCTTGTAATTTTATACGGCCTTGTTGTAAATAGAATACGCATCGGATGGCCATTACCCTGGACAATTCCCGTCGCAAAATAGCCACTTGTTCATCCCTCGCTTCATAATCACTAGCGGTAATGGCGGCACGGCCGGTTCTAAATGCTAAATAAATGTCGTCGGCAACACCTCTAAAATCTTCATCGTCGTTCACCAAATCCAAATAGTTGTTGTAACTACCATCGTTCTCCCCCAAGTCCCGTACTACATCCACAACATCACAGGACGCCCCATAAATGTATGCAAAACCCTCATCCCACAAGTGTTCCATTTGGGTATCCGTACCGCCATCGTTCCTTGGTGTACCTGCATCGTTCGTCGTCCTATTGTCATTGCTATCCAAGAATGTAGGGCTAATATAGTTGTTAACGACTTGGTCAAGAATTAAGGCCCCTATCAACCCTTTTTCAAAAACCTCATTGTATTCCCAGCCGTTTGCGTTTACAAAACGGGTACTGGTCCCGTCGGGCAGTTGTCCTGCATTTCCTTGGGTAGCAACCGTGTTGGAAGCTGGAAAAACCTCATCCACCTGTCTGGTAATAAAACTATCGAACAAAGTCCTGACCGTTGCTGCTTCTGCAGCATTTCCTGGACGAAGAAAGTAATCCTCAGAATCTGCAGTAGTATTGCGGAGTTGCCTGGTTGAGGTATTTAAATCCAACGTACCCCCAGCGGAAGTTTGTGAATTCAAAAAATCATTGGTAAAGGTAACACCTTCATTAGCATATATACCATTAAGCAATTCCGCGGAAAAGCTACCATATACCGCACCGTCAAAATCAGTGAAGGCCACATCTATTTCCTCTAACATGGAAAGACGTTCTATTTGTCCGGTAATACGGACATCACTAGTTACACCATCCCTTTCAAAAACATAAGTATCGGGCACCATTAAGGCC
This sequence comes from uncultured Croceitalea sp., assembly GCA_937959125.1. GTDB lineage: Bacteria > Bacteroidota > Bacteroidia > Flavobacteriales > Flavobacteriaceae > Croceitalea. Next base: position 12,071 of record CALGQU010000195.1, on the reverse strand, counting down.
GTTTCGCAAGGAGAACAAGCACTACCGCCGCAGTCTATCCCCGTTTCATCCCCATTCATCTCACCATCATCACAGGTGGCCACAATATCCGGTGTCATATCATCATCTGAACTACAAGACATTAATATTATGGTTACCACTGCAAATAAAGGTATTCCTAATTTTCTCATCTATCTTATTTTATTGGATTTATTTAGACTTAATATAAATTATGATTGTTTACGCAAATATATGTTCCGCTCTAAAACCCACAAAATTTATTTAGACTTATTTTAAATAAGTTTAAATATTTAACATTTAAGTAATGTTTCCCGGTTTTTGACAACCGATTTTATGTCCAAAAAATTGATAGTTGCATTGATAAAATTCCGTAATCATCGTAGCTTTTTCTAGGTGTGTTTTCTTTAGTGTATTTTTATCTTTTTAAAAGGTATATTAGTTTAGGAACGATTGTTGCTACCACTAAAAAGGAACCGGGTAAGTTTTTTGAAGAACTACGACTATTTCTCCCAAAGGGACCTAATACCATGGCATAACTGAAGAGAAAATGAATAATAACCTAATAACACTAAACGCATTACTTGTGCTGTTCTTGGCTTTTTCGGTCACCGCCCAAAAGAACCATTATAACACAAAAAAGGGATACGCAGCAGAAGGTTATGATGTTGTTGCCTATTTTGACGGTAGCCCTGCCAAAGGAGATGCAACATTTAGCGCGGAACATGACGGGGTCAAGTTTAAGTTTTCCACCAAAGAAAATCTGGACAAATTCAATGCTTCCCCAGAAAGTTATATTCCACAATACGGTGGCTATTGTGCTTATGCCATTGGAAAATCCGGAAAAAAAGTATCCGTTAACCCGGAGACCTATGAAATAAGGGACGGTAAGTTGTATTTGTTCTACAATTCCGGTAAAAACAATACCTTGGAATTTTGGCTGCGGGATTCTCCTGAGGCTTTGATCACCAAGGCAAACCTTAATTGGATAAGGATTACAAAAGTCTAATAAGCGTTACATAACATGCTCATTACAGAACACGCACATCACCCATTGAAAACTGCAAGCTCTGGCTTTCTTATAAGCTTATTGGGTGCTTTGCCCTTGGGAACTTTAAACCTGACCGCTTTTGAAATAGCGGCTACGGATAGTCCCTTCAGTGCATTTTTATTTGCTATTGGGGTTGTTTTTGTGGAATTGTTGGTTGTAATGCTTATGCTGTTGACAGCCAACAAAATAAGAGTAAAGCAAAGTTTAATTAAGTACATTATCCCCGTAGCCGTTTGTTTCTTATTGTATCTTGCTTTTTCCAACTTCTATCAATTTAGCGGCACAGGAAACCTGCCTGTCAATGCTAAAATGTTCCGAGGCGTACAATCACCATTAGTATTGGGCCTTTTACTTAGTGCCTTAAATCCATTGCAATTCCCCTATTGGTTTGGATGGAATAGTGTTATGGTCCAACGAAAAAAACTAGATGGTACTCCCCAAACACAAATTCCGTACATCCTTGGCATTGGAATCGGCACCATGGGGGCACTTTTATGCTTTATATTTTTGGGCTCCTTTATTAGTGAGCATATAACAATTTACGAAGGTATCCTTTCCTTAGTTCTAGGATTGGTCTACCTTGCATTTTCAATTTATCTGATATTTCTCTTTTTTAAGAAATATCTAATCACAACAACATAAGATGATTCAACAATCCGTCCAGACATTGGAACAACTAAAAAACGTTCTAAGGGAACTCCCGCAAGGGGTTTATAGCCAACCTTGTGAAGTACTTTCCGGTTCTTCTATAGGTCAACATACCAGACATGTGATTGAGCTTTTTCAATGCGTTTTAAACTGCTATGACAGCACAACGCTTTGTTATGACAACAGGGATAGGGACAAAACCATAGAAACCGATCTAAAGGCTGCTTTGGATGCCATTACTACCATCCAAAACAATTTGGACAAGCCGAACAAGCCCATTACCCTGGTGCAAGAATTTTCTGGTGATGCGGTAGAAGTTGACAGCAACTACCATAGGGAAGTAATCTACAATTTGGAACACACCATACACCATAAAGCCCTTATCAAAGTTGGTATCCGTTCTTTTTGCGATATGGAATTGCCCGAAGGTTTTGGCGTTGCACCATCTACTATAGCCTTTCACAAAGCATGTGCACAGTAAGCTTCATAGCAGTTAAGGACAAGGTATTCCTTACATCCAATCGTGATGAGCACAAATCCAGGCCTAGTGCCTTTGCGCCCGTGGAAACCTTGATCAACGATGTAAAGGTCGTTTATCCCAAAGATCCCAAGGCAGGTGGTACGTGGTTTGCGGTAAACGAATTTGGAACCGTTACCGTGCTCTTGAACGGTGCTTTTGAATATCATAAGTCTACAGGTAATTATAGAAGAAGTCGCGGACTTATAGTCTTGGATATCATTGGCAGTAAAACGCCTTTATCAGCTATAAAAACGATAGATTTAAATCTAATTGAACCCTTTACTTTAGTGTTGTTTGCGGATGGTGGGCTTTTTGAACTCCGTTGGGACGGCCAGCAAAAGCACCTGAGACAACTGGATGCGGACACACCCTACATTTGGTCATCTGCCACATTATACACCAAAGAAGTGATGCAAGATCGGGAAAACGCTTTTGCCCAATTTTTAGGGAACGGCCCCGCACCAACGGGAGAAGCTATTATTGCTTTTCATACCAACAAAACGGAAGATCAAGAAAATGGTTTTGTCATTGATCGTGGTACGGGCTTAAAAACTTTTAGTGTTACACAGGCATTGCTGGATGAAACTGGCATTTCCCTATGTCATAAAGACCTTCGTACTGGGACACGCACCAAAAATCATTTGGGCATGGCCACCAAACTTTGTTCTCCCTCATGAACTTCTTAAAATTAAAACTATACCGAATTTTTCATTGGGAATATTGGCCTTTTGAGGTAATCTACTACCCTATCTTTCCCGTATGGTTCTTTTTTGCACTGCGGGCCAAGTCCTTTTTCTTTTTCAATGCCGCCAACCCCTCCATAAAAAATGGGGGCATGGCCATGGAATCTAAAATGGAAATCTATGATATGATTCCAAAAAAAGTGATTCCAAAAACGATACTTATTAAAATTGGCACTCCGCTGAACGCCATAGTACAACACGTAGAAGATTTAAAAATTTCATTTCCCTTAATCGTAAAACCTGATATTGGAATGAAGGCCCTAGGTGTTGAAAAAATTGAAAGTACCGAACAACTGGATTCCTATGCCAAGCGCATCAACCACGATTTTTTAGTGCAGGAATTGATCGCGTTCCCCAAAGAAATAGGCATCTTTTACGTGCGCTATCCGCAGGAAGAAAAAGGTAGGATTACCGGTATCGTTTCCAAAGAATTTCTAAGTGTTGTGGGTGATGGAAAACATACCGTAAAACAATTGATCATTAAAAACCCTAGAAGCCATTTTCAACTAAAGGAGTTAGAAAAGAAATATGGAAAACGGTTGGATGCCGTCTTAGCCCTGGATGAGGAATTTATTCTGGTCCCCTACGGCAGCCATACACGAGGGGCTAAATTTATTGATGACTCTGATAAAATCAGTCCGAAACTAACAAAACTCATCGATGATATTTGCTTAAAGCTCCCGGATTTCCATTATGGTCGATTGGACATCAAGCACAGTTCCTTTGAAGCATTGGAAAAAGGAGACGGCTTTAGTATTATAGAAATCAACGGAGCAGGTAGTGAGCCTACCCATATCTATGATCCAAAACATTCCATATTCTTTGCATGGAAAGAAATTATCAGGCACTGGAACATGCTTTTTCAAATAAGCAGGATCAACAGGCAAAAGGGATTTCCTTATTTGACCTATAGCGCAGGCAGAAATATGCTGCGAGAGAACAGTATCTTAGAAAAACATTTAAAACTTATTTAAAATGAAGTTACGTTATTTAGGAGTGTTGGCAGTTTTGCTCATCACATCCGCACAAGCACAGAATACCACGGAACATGCAAAAGGAACCAATTATTTAGGGGCTTCTTTTCAAGTGTACCCGGCGGGTATCATACCCACTGCAAACTATGAAACGTTCCTATCCGAAAAAGCATCCTTGGTATTCAGGCTGGGGGCAAATATTACGGACAGGCAAGATTTTAGTGATGTGAACGAAACCGAGGAGGGCTCTGGTTTTGGAGGGTCCGTGGGTTATAGAAAACATTGGCATGGGGCCAAGGGCAGTTGGATCCTTGGATTGAACACCGACCTATGGAGTTTGGAAATTGATTGGACAGATCCGGACAATATCGGTGCTACTTCAGGCACAACGGATATTGTAGTGCTACAACCTTGGTTGGAAGGCGGGCACTTTTTCAAATTCAATGATGGTGGTTCCCAACTAGGCATTACCGCAGGTTTTGGAAGGGAATTCAACATTGCTACCACTGGGGACGAAGTAGCCCAAGGTTTTATTGGGACCATTAGCCTACAGTACCAATTTAGGGTTTCTAAGTAAGTTTTTGTGCAATTGCCTGCGCAGCTAACATATATTTGCCTTGTTTTCTTCCTTCTAGGAAACATGGTCAAAGGCCAAACACCGCAGGTACGTTTTAGTAAAGATGGTTTTCAGCAGGAGCGTTACCGTTCTTTTATGACCCGTAAAAGCTATCCCCAAGAAATCGAACAGCAAGTATTGACCGCTCTTTCCTACTATCCGGAGCTTAAGGATACGCCTATTATCTTTAGGTTTAAGGAACGAAATACCCCACTTACCTCCAGACCTCGTTTTTTCCATGTGTTTAAGGGAAAAAGAAAACGCGGCTATGTCATTACCATTAGCACCAAAACAAAAGATACTTTTGCCCCCATACTTTTCCAAAACCTACCGTACAATGCCCAAATTGGGGTGTTGGCCCATGAGATAGGACATATTGTTGCTTATAAGGAAAAATCCAGCGTTCAGGTTTTAGGACTAGCCTTTAAACTGCTCAATGCCAAATTTGTGGACGCCTTTGAATATGATACGGACCTCACCGCCATTGAACATGGTATGGGCCATCAACTATACGATTGGAGCGTTTACGTGCGTAAGGCCCTAAATATTGTGGAATGGAACGGTATTACCAATAGTGGTCAAGAGCGGTATATGAATCCCAGCACCATCAAACGCCACATGGAGGCCTTGGACATCTATCCTTAATGGTAAAAGGAGAAAAGCTCCGTAGCCTTGTTATAGGCTGCCTCAAAAACCATGGCATTTACCTTGGTATTGGCTTTTTCAGCAGTAAAATAGGATAACATTTTTTCGGTAGGCATATTTCCGGTAAGTTCATCTTTGGCCATAGGACAGCCTCCAAAGCCCTGTATTGCCCCGTCAAACCTCCTACAACCGGACTGGTAGGCGGCGGCAACCTTTTCATGCCATTTGGTAGGTGTTGTATGTAAATGTGCCCCAAATTCGATATGGGGGTATTTTGGTATCAAGTTGGAAAACAAATAGGTAATACTTTCCGGTGTTGATGTTCCTACGGTATCTGATAACGAGATGATTTTGACCCCCATTTCCGACAAACGTTCCGTCCACTCCCCTACTACTTCAACACTCCATGGATCCCCATACGGATTTCCAAATCCCATGGAAATATAGGTCACCACTTCTTTTCCTGCCGCACCGGCCAAGGCTAAAATTTCTTTTAAGGTCTCCACCGACTGGGCAATGGTCTTATGGGTATTTCGCATTTGAAAGTTTTCCGATATGGAAAATGGATAGCCCAAATACTGGATCGGTACGTGCTCGCAAGCAGCTACGGCACCCCGCACATTGGCCACAATAGCCAATAGTTTACTTTGCGTTTTGGTAAGGTCCAATTGGTCTAAAACAGCTGCGGTATCCACCATTTGGGGAATGGCCTTAGGTGATACAAAACTCCCAAAATCGATGGTATCAAAACCACATCCCAACAAAGATTGGATGTATTTTACCTTTAATTCCGTTGGAATAAAGGTTTTGATCCCTTGCATTGCATCCCTTGGGCATTCTACTATCTTAATGGTGTCCACTGCCATGGGATAAAAATACGAAGTAGTTGGCAGTTAATGGCATAATTACCAAGCTGTGGCAATCCTATGCTTCCATATATACGCAGGTGGTTGCATCTAGTCCTATACGGAAGAGAAAAGCAAGTACATTGCAATACCAACAAACACAATGATCTGCATCCATTTTAAGAACAAACCAGCCCTGGGGTTTTTCAGCAGGTAATTGGAAATGTATCCGGCCATGACCGCAATAAGACCAAAAATAAGGAAGGAAACCCCAATGAACACAAATCCCAAAATGTAAAACTGTATTGGGGTTGCCAGCTCATCGCTGAACAAAAAACCTGGAAAAAAAGCCAAAAAGAATATGGTAACCTTAGGGTTGAGCACATTCATTAAAAAGCCAGTCTTAAACAATTTGGGTACACTTCCTTTTTTGCCTTCACTTTTACCAATAACAATGTTTGCATCGCTCTTGAACACCTTATAGGACAAAAACAATAAATAGGCAGCTCCAAATAGCTTTATCCCAAAGAAAATAGCGTTATTTTCTTTGATGAGTGCAGAAACACCCAAGGCCAGTAGCGTTGTATGGATCAAACAACCCGTCATAAGCCCTGCAACGGTAGCCAATCCATACTTTACGCCATGGGTAAGGCTTTGTACCAAAACGAAAATATTATCCGGTCCGGGTGATATCCCTAACACGGCCGTTGCGAGCATAAAGCCACCCAAGATTTCGTAGTCCATTGTAATCTGGCTTGCAATTATTATGAGGTCAACAACGATTCCCGCTCGAGATTTGGGGAAAGTCCATCCGTTACTGTTCCGTCCGTTAAAAATAGTACATTTGAGCTTATGGGTTTGAAACGCTCCAATTTTCAAAATTCCGGGGCCAGCTTATTCTGTTCAAGACCTAAAATTGCACACCTTATCTTAAATAGTGAACGATAATTTTTATCTTACTACTCCTAATATATTCTATCAATAATTGAACACATCACAATGAAAAATATCACTGCAATTCTACTTGTTCTTATTCCGCTATTTGCAACTGCCCAACAAGATGCCTATAGGACAACTTCTTTTTTAAAAGATGGAATCAAGGCACCTAATACCCACCATTTGGGTGATGCTTGGTTAAACTTTTTAGTTGAAGCAAATACAGATTTCAATCAAAACATCACTAAGGCAACCTTTAGTGCCAATGCAACTTTGGATTGGCATAAACACACTACAGCACAAATCCTTATTGTTTTGGATGGCGTAGGGTATTATCAAGAAAGGGATAAAGAGCCGATACTCCTAAAAAAAGGAGATGTCATCCATTGTGCAAAAGACACGGAACACTGGCATAGTTCTTCGGCAGAAAATTCGGTTTCGTATGTCGCCATTTACGGAAAAGAGCCTACAATTTGGACCCGTAAATTAAGCCGAGAATACTATAATAGTGTAGCAAAAAAACTAGAACGTAATTAAGCAGGGTTACAAGCTTGTTTTTGTATCTTCCAAAAAAAATCATCATGAAAACCAAAAGCACCCTGTCCTTATCCATTTTTGTTTTAACTGTTTTCTTAAGTTTCGGATGTATGACCCTTAAAAATAGTGACTCCAAAAAAGTCCTCTCCAAAAAATCCATCATGGCCAAAGACAGCGTACTGCGCCATGTTGTCCTTTTTAAGTTTAAAGCGGAAACTACGGACCAGCAATTAAAGTCCATCACGGATGCTTTTAGTGCCTTACCATCTAAAATAAAGGAAATCAAAGATTACGAGTGGGGATTGAACAATAGTCCGGAAGGATTAAACAAAGACCTTACCCATTGTTTTTTGGTAACTTTTGGCAGTGAGGCCGATCGAGGGGTGTATTTGCCCCATCCAGACCATAAGGCCTTTGTAGATTTGGCCTCGCCTTTTATTGAAGACGTTTTGGTGGTGGACTTTTGGGCGGATTAAGCCTTACCAGGTATAGGAAGGCGGTTGAATACCGTTCATTCTAAGGTATAGATTGGCCTTGGCCCTATGATTGGTTACATGGTCTTGCACATAGAATAAGGCAAAGGCCCTACTTACCGTATTCCCGCTATGGTACATGGTGCAGTTTTCCTGCAGTTGTTGCTCCTCAATGGTTTTTATGATTTGGGTGGTATAATCGAACCCAGCTTCCAACAAAACCAAAATTTCACTTTTGGTCATTAGGGTAGCATCTGGCGTATTGGGTTTTACCTCCATCCCTTGCACATAGCGTTTGGTCAATAATTCTATGGTATACCCTATATGGACCAGTTGTTCCGCAAACGATTTGCTTTCTGGTGTTGGCTTATAGGAATACAGGGACACTGGCATGGCCTTGGCAACTTCCAAACAATGCGCTTTGGCCTCCAACCAAACGGGCAAATACATTTGACCGAACTCCGTTTTAGGCACATCTTCCGATTGACCTTTAGAAACCAAGCATACCAGAAACGCCAGAAAAAGAAATACAGATTTCATATCAAAATAGATGAATGTCAGTTAACGATTAAAAGTTAAGGTTTTTCGGTTTAGTACGGAAGTTAGGAACTTGGTTTTCTTGAAACGTTATAAGGAAAGGAAATCCTAGTTTTGGGCTAAAGTACCTATGGATAGTTTCTAGGATACGAGGGGGTACTAGATTAAAGTCCTTCGGCTAGAATAGCCTTGTTGATCTGTTTTAATAAAGCAGGACCTTCATAGACAAAGCCGGTATACAGCTGTACAAGGTCTGCCCCTGCTTTTAATTTCTCTATAGCGTCCGATGCCGTATGTATCCCACCAACCCCAATGATGGGAAAAGCCTTATTGCTTTTTTCGGCCAAAAATCGAATAACTTCCGTGCTTCGGTCTTTAAGGGGTTTCCCACTCAATCCGCCTTTTTCTTCGGCAAGGGTAAGGTGCGCTTTTAATCCTTTTCTGGCTATTGTGGTATTTGTAGCGATTACCCCATCAATTCCCGTATCAGTAACAATGTCAATAATATCCATTAGTTGCTCATCTGTAAGGTCTGGTGCAATCTTTAAGAGAATAGGTTTCTCTTTTAACTGCGACTTGCTTGCATTCTTGGCATTTGCCCGCTTTAACTTTTTAAGGATATTGGTCAATGGCTTTTTGTCCTGTAACTCCCGCAGTCCCGGGGTATTGGGAGAACTTACATTCACTACAAAATAATCTACATGCTCATAAAGGGCATCAAAACATATCAAATAATCTTTTACGGCTTCTTCATTGGGCGTTACCTTGTTCTTTCCAATATTGCCCCCTACCAAAACACGGTGCTCCTTTTTTAAACGCTCTACAGCGTCAAAAACACCATTGTTGTTAAAACCCATTCGGTTAATAATAGCTTGGTCTTCCCTTAATCTAAAAAGACGCTTTTTTGGATTTCCAACCTGTGGTTTTGGGGTAAGGGTTCCTATCTCTACAAATCCAAATCCAAGATCGGAAAACTCATTGAACAGCTTGGCATCCTTATCAAAGCCCGCGGCCAAGCCAATGGGGTTTTTAAACGGAATTCCAAAAACTTCCCGTTCCAATCCGGGGTCTTCCAGTACAAACCATTTTTTAAAAAGGCCGGAAAGCCCTAGTTTGGACAACAGCCCAAGCATGGAAAAGGAAAAATAATGCGCAGTTTCCGCATCTAATAGGAAAAGCAATGGGCGGATAACATACTTATACATTAAGATAATTTTTTGCAAAAATATAAACTCCGCTGCCAGTTTGTCGTAAAAAAATAGAATTATTCGCAGCGTAGGCCTTTAGCGAAAATTGGGAGCCCTTGCGCATGATTGCATAGTGATACATAACGATGATATTGTTCTTTGTAAAAGTGCCCAGATAACAGCATTGGTGAGCTGAGCGATACATGCCACAACAAAGCAGTACAAAAAGAACTATTCTTTTTCTCAAAATCAGTTTGGTTGGACGCGAAAAATAGGACGACAAAGGGTATTCTTCTAAATAGTTAGGTCAAATAAGCGTTATTTTTGATGAAAAGCATTTTACATGGAAAAACTACTGCCCCGTTTTTTGGAATATGTTCAAATCGATACCCAAAGCGATCCCAAATCCAAGACAACGCCCAGTACTAAAAAGCAATGGGATTTGGCCAAAAAGCTAGTACATGAGTTGCACAAAATTGGAATGCAGGATGTTGCCATAGACGAGCATGCCTATATTATGGCAACACTCCCCAGCAATTTGGAAAAAAGGGTGCCTACGATAGGTTTTATTGCACATTTTGATACCACACCAGATTTTACCGCCGTTGGGGTACGGCCCAAACGTATTGAGAATTATGATGGTGGGGATATCGTTCTTAATACTGCCAAAAACATTGTACTATCACCAAGTTATTTTGAAGAGTTGCTCCAATATAAAGGCCAAACCTTAATTACAACAGACGGCACTACCTTGTTGGGTGCTGATGATAAAGCGGGGATAGCAGAAATTATCACGGCCATGGAATACTTGATCGACCATCCGGAAATTCCCCATGGAAAAATTAGGATAGCCTTTACCCCCGATGAGGAAATTGGACGTGGTGCCCATAAATTTGATGTGGATAAATTTGGGGCGGAATGGGCCTATACCATGGATGGAAGTCAAATAGGCGAGCTAGAGTACGAAAACTTTAACGCCGCAGATGCAAAAATAAAGTTCCAGGGGAAAAGTGTGCATCCCGGCTACGCCAAAAACAAAATGGTGAACGCCATAGGTTTGGCAAATGAATTCTTAAGCCTACTACCCAAACATGAGAAACCGGAATCCACCGAGGACCGAGAAGGTTTTTTTCATGTATACGCTATTGAAGGGGAAATTGAACATGCGAAAGTGGAACTTATTATCCGCGACCATGATGCGGAACACTTTGAGGCACGTAAGGCGTTGATCAATGCCATTGTTGAAAAACTGAACACGCAATATCCGGATGCCGTTTCTTGTGAAATTAAGGATCAGTATAAAAATATGGAATCCCAGATAGCACTCAATTTTCATATTGTAGAGATTGCCGAAGAGGCAATGCAACAATTAGGTATTGAACCCATTATAAAACCCATACGTGGTGGTACGGACGGTTCCCAACTCAGTTTTATGGGTTTGCCCTGCCCCAACATTTTTGCAGGGGGACACAACTTTCATGGTAAGTATGAATATGTGCCCTTAGAGAGTATGGAAAAGGCGGTACAGACCATTGTAAAAATCTGTGAACTGACCGGAGAAAAATTCTAGGGAACCATCCAATTTCTAAAATTCTTATTTTAGGATATTTAAAGGATGGACAAAACCGAAAAAGTAAACGCGTATTACGCCCAAGAACATGTTTATGACATGGCCATAGCCCAGCTTAGGAAATTGGCCCTGTCCACGGAAGTAGAAGAAACCTATAAGTGGCAATTCCCTACGTATACGGTCAACGGAAAGAATGTATTTGCCATCTGTAGGTTTAAAGGCCATTTTGGCATTTGGTTCTTTAACGGTGTGGATCTATCGGATCCGTTGGGCGTCCTACAAAATGCGCAGGAAGGAAAAACCAAGGCCATGCGCCATTGGAAATTTTTTAAGGAAGGGGATATGGATAAAACCCAAGTCTTGGCCTATATGCAGGAGGCTATCGAAAATCAAAAGCAAGGTAAGACTACGGTAGCCGTAAAAAGTAAAAAAACAAGGTGGCCCATTCCAACGCTCTTAAAAGAAGCCCTAGGGACAGACCCTGCTTTGGAAAGTGCTTTTAAGTCGCTTACCCCGTATAAGCAAAATGAGTACTCGGAATATATTTCGGAAGCCAAACAAGAAAAAACCAAACACAACCGCCTGAAAAAAATAAGACCCTTGATTTTGGAGTGCAAAGGTTTAAATGATAAATATCGGTAACGGTAAGAGTCCTAGTACAAGCTCCAGAGCTTTTATAAAATCCATTCCCAGGTTGAAATTCCTACCAAAATCCCGCTGAAAAAGCGGGATCAGTTCAACGTATCAATTTTAAGTACGTCTTGGCACTTCTAAAATTGAGTTTCACTCATA
>CALGQU010000194.1 GCA_937959125.1 uncultured Croceitalea sp. | reverse complement strand
CACCATTGGATACGGATGATTGCGATAACGACGGATTGACCAACGCTGAGGAAATTGCAATAGGGACAGATCCAGAAAATCCAGATTCAGATAATGATGGTTTAACGGATGGTGAGGAAGTCAACAATGTTGATGATCCCTCAACACCCTTAGTGCCGGATGGAACAAGTGATCCATTGGACCTATGTGATCCATTTAGTACGAACCCTATTTGCGTGGATACCGATAACGATGGTTTGACCGATGTTGAAGAAGCTTCCCTGGGCACAGATCCTAATGACCCAGATACCGATGCAGACGGTATTCCAGATGGACAAGAAGTGTTGGACAATACCGATCCTTTGAATGATTGCGATTCTATTAACGGGACGCCTTTAGGAGCAAGTGATTGCGACAATGATGGGATTCCTAACGAGCAAGAAGCGGATTCGGGTACAGATCCAGACAATCCAGATACGGATGGTGATGGCATACTTGATGGGCAAGAGCTACAAGATAATACCGATCCCTTAAATCCATGTGTTTCCATAGGTGGTTCGCCGCCCGCGGGTACGGTATGTACTTTGGAGGTAATTAGCGACTATGTGGTGCCTGGAAGTGTTTCGGATAGCGTATTTAGGATTCGGAATGTTGAACAGTTCCCAAATAACACGGTTAGAATTTATAACCGATGGGGAGTGCTGGTTTTTGAGACCCAAGGATATGACAATGTAAACAATGCGTTTGCAGGAATTTCAAATGGTAGGGCCACTATAGCTGCAGATGATGAATTACCGGCTGGAGTGTACTTCTATGTCATAGATTACGAGGATAACGGTACGATGAGAAATACCAATGGTTACCTATATATCAACCGTTAAAAAGTAAGACAACATTAAAAACATAATCATGAAAAAAATAATAATCATTTTGATGCTGTCTTTGGGAGTTCAATTAGTAGCTCAGCAAGATGCACAATACACGCAATATATGTATAACACCTTATCCATTAATCCAGCATACGCCGGAAGCAGGGGAGCTTTGAGCTTGGCAGGTCTCCACCGTTCCCAATGGGTAGGTTTGGATGGTGCGCCTACGACCCAGACATTTAACATACACTCTCCAGTTTCTGAAAGGGTAGGTCTGGGATTTTCCGTTGTAAACGATGAAATAGGGAATGGAACAAATCAGGACACTTATTTTGATGCTTCCTTTTCATATACCGTTCCGGTTTCTTTAAACGGTAAACTATCATTTGGGCTTAAAGCAGGGGGTCACTTGTTAAATTTAGACTTTAACAGGCTTCAAAACTTTAATCCTTCACCTACTACCTTGCAGGAGAGCAATATAGATAATAAGTTTTCTCCAAATTTTGGGGCTGGGATATATTATCATTCAGAACGGTTTTATGCAGGGCTATCGGTTCCCAATTTTTTGGAAACCCAGCATTTTGATGACTCAGGGTCCAATAGTTTTATTGCTACCGATCGTATGAACTGGTATTTGATTTCTGGTTTTGTGACGGATTTAAGTTACGATTGGAAGTTTAAGCCCACGGTCCTCTTTAAGGCCGTAGATGGAGCACCGTTGCAAGCGGACCTCTCTGCAAATTTCCTGTACAGGGAAAAATTGACCCTAGGAGCGGCCTATAGATGGAGTGCTGCATGGAGTGCTCTTTTTGGATATCAGCTAAGCGATAAATTATTACTGGGGCTGGCTTACGATAGGGAAATCACGGAACTTGGTAATTCTTCATTTAATGACGGTTCTTTTGAGATTTTCCTACGGTTTGAACTGTTGACAAAGTACAGAAAAATAGTAACCCCAAGATTCTTTTAAAATGAAAACAGCGATATATATCTTTTCAGCATTCTTATTTTTCTCAACGGTCTGTCAAGGTCAAAAGGGAATAGAAAAAAAAGCAAAAATAGATTATGAAGGCTTGGCATACCAAGATGCTATCAATGCCTACCAGAATCTGGTGGAAAAGGGTAATACTGGACAGGAGATTTTTCAAAACCTGGGCAACTCCAATTATTTAAATGCCAACTATGAAGAAGCGGCCAAATGGTACAAAGAACTCTTTGCCATTGATACGATCGAGGTTGACGCGGATTATTATTACAAATACGCGCAAGCCCTCAAAAGTTTGGGTGATTATCAAGGATCGGATACATGGATGGAACGCTTTTTGGAGAAGTCAAGTGGTGATAAAAGGGCCGTTCAATTTACGGATAACAGGGATTATTTAAAGAAGATCAAGGAAAACTCTGGGCGTTACAATATTCGTTTGTCCGACATGAATTCAAAAAGCTCGGACTTTGCCCCTTCTTTTTTTAATGGTGGATTGGTGTTTTCCAGCGCGCGCGATACGGGAATTACTGCGCGAAGGGTCCATGAATGGAATAAATCCGCTTTCTTAAACCTTTACCAAGGACAGGTGGGTGATGATGGAAAGGTGGCCAATGTCCAACGGTTTTCAAGGAATCTAAATGCCATAACGCACGAATCTTCCACTGCATTCTCCAAGGATGGTAAAACCCTGTATTTTACAAGGAACAATTCTGAAAATGGCAGACGTTTTTCAAGGGATGATCAAGGCGTTAGTCGTTTAAAAATATATAAGGCAGAATGGGTCAACGGGGAATGGGACAATATTGTGGAACTTCCGTTTAATGGTGAAGGTTTTTCTACTGCCCATCCCGCCTTGGACGAAAAAAACAGTAAACTGTATTTTGCTTCAGACAGGCCCGGAACCTATGGGGCTTCCGATCTTTGGGTGGTTGATCTGTTGGAAAATGGCACCTATGGTGCTCCTAAGAATTTAGGGCCGTCCATCAATACAGAGGATAGGGAAACATTTCCCTTTGTTACGGATGATGGTATACTTTACTTTGCCTCGGATGGGCATCCCGGTTTGGGGGGGCTAGATATCTATGCAACAGAGATCGACGGGAACTCGGATACTGGCGTTGTAAATCTTGGCGAGCCTATAAATAGCGATGAGGATGATTTTACCTTTATTATCGATACTGCTACAAAACGAGGTTATTTTTCCTCTAACAGACCAGAAGGCGTGGGTGGTGATGACATTTATGAATTTACGGAGACGGATCCCCTAGTGTTTAAATGCATGGCAACCATAACGGGTGTTGTAAAGAACAGTGAAGATGGCAGTATACTGACCAATGCCAATGTTACTATTTTAAGTGACTCTGGCAGTGTGGTCGCAACGGCCGTATCCGATGCTGCCGGGATGTTTACCACTTCTTTTGAATGTGTTGGCAATTCGTACACCGCCAATGGGATTAAAACGGATTTTAAAGAAGGAACATCTGGTTTTGCCCTTGATGGCCAAGACCCGGAGGTAAATGTTGAATTGTTTTTGGAGCCAAAGGTAAAAGTGGCCGCAGCCGGAACGGACTTGGGGGTGCTCTTAGATCTAAATCCCATTTATTTTGATTTGAATAAATCCAATATCCGACCGGATGCCGCATTGGAGCTTCAAAAAGTGTTGGATTATATGAAGCAGTTCCAGGATATTAGCATTGCCATAGGATCCCATACAGATAGTAGGGGCAGCGACAGCTATAACCGTAATCTGTCCGAAAGACGTGCAAAATCTACGATGCAATGGTTAGTGGCCAATGGAATTGATGCCAAAAGACTATCCTCACAAGGGTTTGGAGAATCAAAACTACTGAACAACTGTAGTAATGGGGTAAAATGTTCCAACGCCCAGCATGATGTGAATAGGAGATCGGAGTTTATTGTGAGGTAATCACCTAGGTTAAATTCAACGGTTTGGGCTGTTTTTAGTGTTGTTGGACGTATTCAAAGGATATGTCTTCATAGTAAATTGTGCTGTTCCTCGAAGTAAAACACAAATGGACAACGATTAAAAATGTGAGCTCCGTTTTTAACTATTTACAAATCTTTAGATAATTTAAGGGCGTATTGAGATGTTAGAATGTAAGTTCATATTCTAATTACAATATTCAATCCTAATTAAGCATGACTTAGCTTATGAAGTTTATCCTTGCCCCAGATAAATTCAAAGGTTCCCTTAGCGGAAAGCAATTCTGTGATGCCGTGGAAAAGGGTATCAAAAAAGCATTGCCCCAAGCTATGATCCAAAGAAAACCTTTGGCAGATGGCGGGGACGGTACCTTGGAAGTGGTCAAACCGTATTTGGATGCTTCGGTAATTGAGGTTGAGGTTTCCAATCCTTTATTTTATACAATTAAAGCATCTTATCTGTATGCTGAGGATAAAAAGATAGCCTTTGTTGAAATGTCCGAAGCTTCTGGATATAAACTGTTGAACAAAAGCGAACGCAATTGTATGGGAACCACATCTTTGGGGACGGGAGAGCTTATCCTGGATGCCCTAGATCGCGGTGCAACGCAGATTGTATTGGGAATAGGAGGTAGTGCTACCAACGACGGGGGTATGGGGGTAGGGGTTGCCTTGGGGTATCGATTTTTAGATAATAACGGGGAAGCCCTTTCCCCCATAGGGGAACATCTACTAAAAGTGCAACAAATAGATAGCAGGCAAGTAGATAAAAGGCTGTCCAAAGTTGAGGTAAAGGTCGCTTGCGATGTGGACAATCCTTTTTATGGACCAGAAGGTGCCGCTTTTGTCTATGCACCACAAAAAGGGGCCAATAGGGCAGAGGTAGAGCACTTGGATGCCGGGTTAAAACACTTTGCGCAACTACTACAAAAGACCTTTGGTACGGAGGTTCAAGAAATTCCCGGTGCTGGTGCAGCAGGCGGGCTTGGAGGCGGTGCGATCGTTTTCTTGGGGGCATCCTTAATATCGGGTATCGACTTCATCAAAGAAATCGCCAATTTTAACGCTGCACTAATGGATGCGGACTGGGTAGTTACCGGGGAAGGAAAATTGGATGCACAAACCTTATCCGGTAAAACTATTGCGGGCGTGGTGACAGCGGCAAAAAAGCATGATGTCCCAGTAGCCGCACTTTGTGGCATAGTGGAGATTCCAAAAGAGGTGCTTACAGCTTCCGGTATTTCTTATGCCGTTGGAATTTCTGAAGGAATTTTGGATATGGACGTTGCTTATAGGGATGCCGCTAAAAACTTGGAGGAAGCCGCTTATACCTTTGCCAAAACCCTTACTGGGAAATAGAAGTTGCTTTTTTTGCAAGAATTGCATCAATAATCATGGGCGCATGGATCCGTGAATTCTCTATAAACCATTTGTGCGTTTCCATACCACCGCAAATTACCCCCGCAAGGAAAAGGCCACTAATATTGCTTTCCATCGTATCCGCGTTGTAATACGGTAATCTTTTTTCATCCTTGGATAACTGGATGCCCAACTGTTCCAGAAAAGTAAAATCTGGTTGGTATCCGGTGAGTGCCAAGACAAAATCGTTGGGAATACGTTGGACTCCAGATGGCGTGTCCATGACTATTTCTTCTGCTTTGATCTCTTTGATGGTACTGTTGTAATGGGCTGTAATACTGCCTTCTTCAATTCTATTGATAATATCGGGCCGCACCCAATATTTAACCCGTTTTCCTACTTCAGGCCCCCTAATGATCAAACTGACTTCCGCTCCCTTTCGCCAACATTCTAAAGCTGCATCTATCGCAGAATTGCTGGCACCAACAATAGCCACTTTTTGGCCTGCATAAAAATGGGGATTATTGTAATAGTGTGATACTTTGGGCAAATCCTCTCCGGAAACACCCAAAAGATTGGGTAGATCATAAAATCCGGTGGCAAGGACCACATTTTTGGCGCTATAGTTTGTTTTGGAAGTCCGTACTTCAAAAGTACCCGATGTATTGGAAATCCCCTCCACCTTTTCAAAGAGGTGGATATTTAATTTGTTGGAGGTCACGATCCTTCGGTAATATTCCAAAGCCTCGTCACGTTTGGGTTTGGCTTCTTTGCTAATAAACGGAATATCGTCGATCTCCAATTTTTCTGAAGAGGAGAAGAATTGCATGTTTGCAGGGTAGTTAAATAAGGAGTTGACTATAGGGCCTTTCTCCAAAATAACATAGGACAGTCCTTTTTTTTGGGCCTCTAAACCACAGGCGATACCAATAGGGCCGCCACCAACGATTACCACATCCAATGCATCCATTTAGGCTGTAATTTCTTTGAGTTCTTTAATGGTTTGGGTGGGATTATCACTGTTAAACACAAAGCTTCCTGCAACCAGAACATTCGCTCCTGCCTCTACCAGTTGTTCTGCGTTCTTGGAAGAAACGCCGCCGTCAATTTCAATTAAGGTAGTTGCCTCTTTTTTGTTGATGATTTTTTTAAGGTCCCTAACCTTGTTGTAGGTGTTTTCAATAAAAGACTGTCCGCCAAAACCGGGGTTTACGCTCATCAAACAGACC
>CALGQU010000193.1 GCA_937959125.1 uncultured Croceitalea sp. | reverse complement strand
TGAGCAATGCAGGGCACGTATAGAAAATGCCGCGAAACGATTAAGTGGGGTAGGTACGGCTAGTTGGAGCGAAGATTCCAAACTACTCTCCTTAAGTTTTGACCCAAGTATGGTGTCCTTGGAAAAAATAGAACGATCCGTTGCCAATAGTGGTCATGATACTAAGGAACATAGAACAAATGCCAAGGTCTATAATAAGCTGCCCAAGTGCTGCCAATATGAACGTTTAGAACAGTAGCAACATGAAGTATACTTATATTTTACTAACGGCGTTTCTGGCCCTCACTTCTTGTAAGAAAGAAGAAAAACAGCTAGAATGGACGTATCAAAAAACGATAAAGTTAGAGGGGGTCAACCCCATAGGGATTGCAGTTAAGGGAAGCGAACTTTGGTTGTCGGACGGGGACCATAACAGACTGGTTCAAATTGATGGTCAAGGAAAAATCTTAAGGGCTATAGATAGCTTGGACCGGCCCATGCATATTGATGCGAATGACAGGTATTTGTTTTTAGCGGAATATGGCAACGATCAGGTTTCCAATATAGAGGAGAATAGCAACCAAAACAATGGTTTTAAACTAACGCCTTTTTGGGTAGGGGTAAAAGACAGTTTGGACGCACCCGCTTCCGTAGCCTATTATGATGCGGAATTGGCCATAGCGGATTTCTATAACAACCGTATTCTCTTTGATGATGGCAAAGACTGGATCGCTTTTGGTAAAGAAGGAAAAAAAGAAGGGGAATTTTATTACCCTACCGATGTGCAAATCACGGATTCCTTAATTTGGGTGGCCGATGCCTATAACAATCGTATACAAGCATTTGATAAGAAGGGGAATTTTGTTAAAATGATGGGGCAGGACCAAAAGATGAACGCCGCTACCGGCTTGTACGTAACCCAAGATGAAGTATTGATAACGGATTTTGAAAACAAAAGGGTATTGGTGTTTGATCATAGCGGAGTGCTAAAGCAAGAACTTAAAGAAGGAATTGTAAAAGCAACGGATCTGATCATAAAGGACGGAGTGTTGCATATCATAAATTATAGGTCCGGGGAGCTGGTTTTATACACGCTAAAGGAGAAAGCTGATGAAGCAAGGCTATAGTATATCTGGCATGACATGTTTGGGTTGCGTGACCACTGTGCAAAAAGCATTGTTGCAAGTGCCTTCCGTAACAGAGGTCCAAGTAGATTTAGAGAATACCGAAGCCATGGTCACGTCCAAGAGCGGTATTGGTATAAACGAAGTCCAAGAGGCGTTGCCCAACAAATATGTGGCAAAAGAACAAAAGATTTTCGACCTAGATGGGAAAAATAGGAATACAGGAATAGTGACTACGGGGGGCTCCAAATGGAGACAGCTATGGCCGTTATTCTTAATTTTTGGGTATTTGATTATTGCGGTGGTCCTATTAAACTATAAGGGCTGGAACCCAAAAAACGCCATGTTGGATTTTATGGGGCTTTTCTATATAGTGTTCAGTTTTTTTAAGTTGTTGGATTTGAAAGGGTTTTCCCAAAGTTTTCAAATGTATGACCCGTTGGCCAAAGCCATGCCCGGTTATGGTTGGATTTATCCGTTTTTAGAGTTAGCATTAGGGGTATTGTTCTTGACAAGGAGTAAGATTAGCTTGGCACTCATCCTTACGATAGTTGTATTGGGAATAACGACCATAGGGGTTACTAAAACACTATTGCAAAGAAATAAGATACCATGTGCTTGTTTGGGGACAGCTTTAAAACTGCCCATGACCGAGGCTACTTTTATTGAAAACGCTATCATGTTGGTGATGGCAGTTTGGATGTTGGCTATGTAGTCAGTCCTACTGCTAAAAGTAAAGGCCGTGCTTGAAATACCAAGCACGGCCTTTTTTAGTAAAATGATTTGCGCGATTACGCAAACTAGCTCATAATTGGTGTAGGGCGAGTCGCCACTACATCATACCGGGCATGCCGCCACCGCCACCCATTGGAGGCATTGGAGGGGTATCTTCCTTAATATCGGTTAAGGCACATTCCGTAGTCAAAATCATACCGGAAACGGATGCGGCATTCTCCAAAGCGACACGGGTCACTTTTTTAGGATCAATGATACCCGCTTTCATCATTTCAACATACTTGTCGGATTTGGCATCGTATCCAAAGTCACCTTTACCATCCAAGATTTTGGCCACAACAACAGAACCTTCACCACCTGCATTGGAAACAATGGTTCTAATTGGGGCTTCAATGGCTCTTGCAACAATTTGCAAACCTGTTGCCTCATCTTCGTTTTCCGTTTCTGTTTTGGCAAGGACGGACTTGGCGCGCACTAAGGCAACACCACCACCGGCAACAATACCTTCTTCAACAGCGGCCCTGGTAGCATGCAATGCATCGTCTACACGGTCTTTCTTTTCTTTCATTTCTACCTCAGAGGCGGCACCTACATAAAGTACGGCAACACCGCCGGCCAGTTTGGCCAAACGTTCTTGCAGCTTCTCTTTGTCATAGTCAGATGTGGTTGTCTCTATCTGGGATTTGATTTGATTAACACGTGTTTTGATATTTTTAGCAGCTCCCGCACCATTTACAATGGTGGTGTTGTCCTTGTCAATGGTAACACGTTCCGTCGTACCCAACATATCAATAGTGGCCGTTTCAAGGGAGAAACCTCTTTCCTCGGAAATTACCGTGCCGTTGGTAAGGATAGCAATATCCTCTAACATGGCCTTTCTTCTATCCCCAAAGCCTGGTGCTTTTACAGCAGCGATTTTTAAAGAACCTCTTAATTTGTTTACCACAAGAGTGGCCAACGCTTCGCCATCAACATCTTCTGCAATGATCAAGAGTGGCTTTCCAGATTGTGCTACCGGCTCAAGAACAGGAAGTAAATCCTTCATGGCAGAAATCTTCTTATCAAAAAGGAGGATGTAAGGGTTCTCCAAATCTGCGATCATCTTTTCAGAGTCGGTTACAAAATAAGGGGAAAGGTATCCTCTGTCAAACTGCATTCCTTCTACAACATCAACATAGGTGTCCGTTCCTTTGGCCTCTTCAACGGTAATCACACCTTCTTTACCTACTTTGTCAAACGCTTTGGCAATTAAATCCCCAATGGTTTCATCGTTGTTGGCAGAGATAGCGGCAACCTGCTTTATCTTATCCGTAGAATCCCCTACTTTTTTGGATTGTTTGGCCAAGTTTTCAACAATAGCCTCAACCGCTTTGTCTATCCCCCTTTTCAAATCCATTGGGTTTGCTCCCGCGGCAACGTTTTTCAACCCTTCTTTTACAATAGCTTGTGCCAATACCGTTGCGGTGGTCGTACCATCACCGGCCAAATCATTGGTCTTGGAAGCTACTTCCTTGACCATCTGCGCACCCATGTTCTCAAGGGCGTTCTCCAACTCAATTTCCTTTGCTACGGTAACCCCGTCCTTAGTTACTTGAGGGGCACCAAAAGATTTACTGATGATTACATTTCTACCTTTTGGGCCTAAGGTTACTTTTACCGCATTTGCCAATGCATCAACACCTCTTTTGAGGCCGTCACGTGCATCTATATCAAATTTGATGTCTTTTGCCATTTCTTTTTGCTTTATAATTTGTGGTTCCCGGTTTCCCGGGAATTTGATTGTGTTTCTCGGTTTTACTATACGATTGCTAAAATGTCACTTTCCCTCATGATGAGGTAATCGGTACCTTCCAATTTTAAATCCGTACCGGCATACTTTCCATAAAGAACGGAATCACCGACTTTGACGGTCATGTCTTCGTCTTTTGTGCCAGGACCAACGGCAACCACTTTACCTTTCTGGGGCTTTTCTTTTGCAGTATCTGGGATAATGATGCCAGAAGCTGTTTTGGTTTCCGCGGCCATAGGTTCAATAAGGACCCTATCTGCCAATGGTTTAATAGTTACTTTAGCCATTTTTATAAATTTTAGGTATTAGTTTATTATTCTGACTAGGATAGTGACAGAAATTATGCCATTACCCAAAAACTGACAATCTTAACAACAAAAAATGCCAGCTTGTCACTAAGCTGGCATTTTTGCAAATTTTTATAAGAAATCCTTATTGATCCGTATCTGTGGGATTGTCACCGGTTGGAGCGGGTAGCTCTTCAGGGACTTCTTCCGGTAGGGTTTCTGGAACCGTATTTTCAATATCATCACCTTGCAATACTTTGGATTCCGCTTGGCCATAATTTCCTTTTAAGGAAAGGTTGGACAATAATATCAAGACAATAAGTAATGCTGCCAAAGTCCATGTACTTTTATCCAAAAAATCCCCGGTTTTCTTGACACCACCTACAACTTGGTTGCCACCGCCCCCAAAAGAAGAAGACAGTCCGCCACCTTTTGGATTTTGTACCATGATCACCAATACCAACAATAGGCAAACGGCAATGATCAATATTAAAAATATGGTAAATGTACTCATCTGTTCTAGTCTTTTTCTTTCTGTAAACGCTTCACTTCGCGAATTCGGTCTGCAAAGAAACTACTTTTTTCTGGATATTTCAAACGTAATATCTTAAAGGCCTGTATGGCTTTCTTGTATTTTTTTTGTTCCAAATACACCTTGGCCAAAGTCTCCGTCATCAATTGGTTTTGATCGATTTTTACGGATGCTTTAATATTTACGGTCGCTTTTGAATCTTCTTTAGGAATAATGCGGGGCTTACTCTCTATAAACTTATCTA
>CALGQU010000192.1 GCA_937959125.1 uncultured Croceitalea sp. | reverse complement strand
CCAATTGGTCTTTTATCTGTGAGGATTTGAGCAATTTATCGGACTACGTAAAACAGATAGACACGGCAACCTTTAAGTTGTTGAAACGGGCCACACCAGGCCCTTATACCTTTATCCTTCCTGGCAATAATAACCTTCCGCGTGATTTTAAAAAAAGAAAAACGGTGGGCATCCGGGTACCGGATAATACCATAGCGCAAGCCTTGGTTTCAGCATTGGGGAACCCTATTGTTTCTACCTCTATACGTGATGATGACGACGTATTGGAATATACCACGGATCCGGAACTTATTTTTGAAAAATGGGAAGGTCTGGTAGATGTGGTTATTGATGGCGGTTATGGTGATAATGTAGCCTCAACGGTGATTGATGTATCTGTTAGCCCACCGGAAGTAGTGCGGGAAGGAAAAGGAAGTTTGGATATTTTATAAGCGTATTTCCACAAATTTCACTTGGATCCAATAAAAAAGGCGACCCTACGGAGTCGCCCTTAACTACTATCTTATAAAACTACTAGTTGATTTCTGGGTCTTTCATCCCTTCTTCAATCATGCTGTAGAACTGATCGATTTTTGGAAGCACCACAATACGTGTTCTTCTGTTTTTAGACTTATCGGTCTCAGAAACAGGAACAAACTCCGCACGCCCGGCAGCGGTCATCCTTTTGGGATCTACGCCATAATCTTTCTGTAAGATACGAACAATGGAAGTGGCCCTTTTGGCACTCAAATCCCAGTTGTCCAACAAAACGCCTTTTCTGTAAGGAACGTTATCCGTATGGCCTTCCACCATAAACTCAAAATCAGGTTTGTTGTTGACTACTTTGGCCACTTTTCCTAACACTTCTTTGGCCGCATTGGTTACGTTGTAACTACCACTGCTGAATAATAGTTTGTCTGAAATGGATACAAAAACCACACCTTTTTCCACACTCACCTCAATGTCTTCATCATCCAAATTGCCCAATACCCCTTTTAAACTTTGGACCAAAGCAAGGTTAACGGAATCCCTTCTGGTAACGGCATTTTGCAACTTACGAATGGTTAAATCCTTTTCCTGTAGGCTTTCCAAGGACTTTTCCAAGTTTTCGGCGCCTTTGGCGGTCAAGGTGGTTAAATCCCCCATATTGTTGATCAACTCTTGATTGTTGGCTTTCAAGAACGCGTTTTGTTCTGCCAAAGATTCCATTTTAGAGGCAACCGAGGCTTTTTCTTCCAAACAATCGTTCAATTTTACCGTGGCCGAGTTCAACAAGTCCTGCGTTTCTTTTTGCTTGGCTTCCAACTCTGCATATTTTTTTTGGGATACACAAGAAGTCAAAAGGATTCCTAAACTCAGTGTTCCTAGAATAATTTTTTTCATACTATGAATATTATATACTGGTTAATTAAATACTTTTTAGTTCACTACCGCTAAATTATAAGAATTGCAAGGGCAGCCAGTTTTACACTTCGTTAATCTTTTACTAAAATGTTAAAATTCTTTATTCCATTTACGAAGTGCGACCACACAATGGATGTTACCGTATGATATTTTAAGGGAACTTTAGCTTTTTCCCGTTTCTTGCACATAACCCTAAAATACCAATAAAAACTTAGATGTGCCCTTAGAACGGCAAAACAATGTAAGGGTTTTAGCTGTGTTAAAAACCTAAGCGCGGCAATACCGTCCAGTACCAAACGCAGTAGGATAATGGGCATGGAATGCTGCATAGGCAGGTTTTTGACTATGGAGAAGAGGGAATTTCTAAAATTCAAGAAGGTTTTGTTAGGGTTGGAGTTTTTTAAAGTAAAACCGCCTAAGTGATAAACATGGCTTAATCCCACATAATAGACTTTGTTTCCCCTATTTTTTGCACGCCAGCAAAAATCAATTTCTTCTTGATGGGCAAAATAGTGTTCATCAAAACCTTCCAATTGTTCAAACAAGTCCTTACGTATAAACATACAGGCTCCGGTTGCCCAGAACACCTCAGTAACATCGTCATATTGGCCTTCATCTTTTTCTATGGCTTGAAAGATACGTCCCCTGCAAAAGGGATAGCCTAACTTGTCCAAAAAACCACCTCCGGCCCCGGCATACTCAAAGCGCCCTTTGTTTTTAAGGTCCAGAATCTTAGGTTGGGCAATGCCAATATCTTTTTGCCCCTCAAACAATTCCAGCATGGGAACGGTCCAATTGGCAGTTACTTCAACATCGGAATTTAAAAGGCAGTATACCTCTTCATCCACAAATTCCAAACCTTTGTTATAGCCACCGGCAAAACCCAAGTTTTCTGTGTTTTGAATAATGGTTACACTGGGAAAATCCTTTTGGAGCATAGCAACGGAACCATCCGTAGAAGCGTTGTCGATAACATAGATGGCAGCATCCTGGGTATATTGTACCACTTTGGGCAGGTAGGACTTTAAAAGTGCTTCCCCATTCCAGTTTAATATGACTACGGCTAGTTTCAAAGCGGGGCAAATTAACGGCTAAAATCAGGAATTTCCTTTAGAAAAGTATATTTTTCTATTTTGCGGTCCATTTGGCAATAGTAATGTTGTAATCCGTTTGTTACCATCAAATAGGTTGCGTTCAAGCTTCTGTTATACACGGCGATTTGATCAAAGGTCTTTTGGTTTATCTGAACATTAGGGGCTTTGCACTCAACCAAAAGTAGAATATTACCATCTGGATTAAACACAATAAGGTCGTACCTTTTGGTAATCCCGTTTACCTTCAACTGCTTTTCAACATTGATCAAACTTTTTGGAAACCCCTTAGTAGTTATCAGAAAATGGATGGTATGCTGCCGCACCCATTCCTCTGGCTCGAGCACCACAAATTTTTTGCGGATAATATCAAAGATTTGGATGCCTTTTTCGGTATTTTTAAACCGAAAATCAAATTTTGGAAAGTAAAGCTGTCGCATCCCACAAATTTGACGATTTTTTTTAAATGGAAGAAGCAAAACGCATAGCAACGGATGTCAAGAACGGTCAGTTAAAACCTATTTATTTTTTAATGGGGGATGAACCTTATTATATTGACCAAATAGCTTCCTTTATTGAAAAATCTGTCTTATCCGAAGCAGAAAAGGGATTCAATCAAATGACCATTTATGGTAAGGATACCTCTGTTGACGAGATTGTTTCCAACGCCAAACGCTATCCCATGATGGCGGAACACCAAGTGGTTATCGTAAAGGAAGCACAACATTTGTCCAGAACCATTGAAAATCTTGCTGCTTATGCGGCCCAACCACAGCCTACTACCATATTGGTCATTTGCTACAAATACAAAAAACTGGACAAGCGCAAAAAGCTTTACAAGGTAATAAAGAAGGAAGGAGTACTGTTTGAGAGTAAAAAATTATATGAGAACCAAGTGGCAGATTGGATACGAAAGGTACTTTTGGGCAAAGGATATCAAATTGCTCCCAAAGCGGCAGCCCTACTGGTGGAGTTTTTAGGCACGGATCTTAGCAAGATAAACAATGAACTGGAAAAGTTATATGTCGTAGTACCCAAGGATACGGAAATTACCCCGCAGCTGGTGGAAAAGCATATTGGTATCAGTAAGGACTTTAATAATTTTGAGCTTAAGAAGGCGATAGGGGAGCGCAATGTTCAAAAAGCAACGCGAATTGTCAATTATTTTGCCGAGAACCCAAAAGACAACCCCTTTGTGGTCACTGTATCCCTGCTTCATAACTTTTTTGTGCAGCTTCTACAATATCATGGATTAAAGGATAGGTCCCCCAAGTCCGTGGCCCAAGCCTTGGGCGTAAACCCTTATTTTGTGCAAGAATATCAAGTTGCCTCTAAAAACTATCCCATGAAACGGGTAAGTGCTGTAGTCTCCAACCTACGAACCTTGGATCTAAAAGGAAAAGGTGTAGGGGCACACAATATGGGACAGCATGACTTGTTAAAAGAATTGTTGACAGCTATTTTTTAATCTTGAAATCTAGCTTTAACGTTGATTTTATTTGGGCAATTTAATGGCATCCCAATAGGGTAGGCTACTGCCGTGTATCTATTTTTTGTCCAAACTATATTTTCCCGGGCCGACCATAAAAATGACTACAAAAAAGAGCGCGTATAAAACGGCCAATTCTTTTTTGGCAAAAGGATCCGCGCCATGGGTAACAAAAGCGGCAACCAACATCGTCGCCAAGGCAGGTAGGGCAGCTATCCGTGTTTTAAATCCAATGATGAGTAAAATTGGAGCTACAAATTCTCCAATGACCGCTAAAAACAAAGAGGGTACTTCACCAATGCCTATTGGATTTGGAAAACTAAAATTACCGGCCAAAAGGTTTTGAAGTTTAGGGAGCCCATGGATAAACAGCATGATTAAAGCGGGAACTATCCTTAAGATAGCTAGTCCCAAATGATGTAATGCACTGGTTTTCATACAAACGGGGGTTAGTGTGGCTATAAAGTTATTATTTTTCTTGGAATATGAAATACCGTAAATTCTGTCCGTAAACAATACGGTTTTATTTTAAAGGAAGGATTTTTCTTAATCAATTCCCAATAAAACCAAGTATTTGGTCATCAATATTTTAAAGTGATTAAAACTATACTTAATCACATACTTGTAAAACCTTAATGCCGTTAAAACCTTGCCAGACCTTGTGATCAAACTCTTTTGGGGAAATATCAAAGGAAACAATGTGTTTTTTAGTTGTATTGCAAAGAGCCTCCTTTACCATAACATAGAGTTCAACATAGTCTTTTGTAAAAAAAGGATCAAAAACCCGCATCTTACCCTTAAAACCTGTTTGGGTCTTAATAAAGAGACATAGTGAAACATCTGGGATAACAATAGGTCCTTGATCTTTATTCCCTTTTAATATGGCATTGGTAAGGCCGTCATAGTAAAGAACAAGGTTCTTCTCCAAGAAATTTACGGACATCGATTCTTTGAAATCTACAAACCATGTAAAGTGGTACGTCCAAAATTCATCACTTTTGGTATCTGCCCAACCGGGAGCGAACAATACATCCTCAAAGCCGACCAAGTCTATTTCTGGGGCAAACTCCAATGGAAATGCAAAAAGTTCATTTCTCCAATTCTCCGGACCGGCTAAGGCCGTCTTAAGTTCCTGTCCGCACACCATCAAACAGCCGACTACCATGATACAGCACGTAAAAATTGTTTTCTTATCCATAGTTCCCATCATGAATTACCATTACCCAAATAGGCATGTATTGATTTTACCATTAGTCTTAATAGGTATACCGTCCATTTTTGTAAATCTACTTTTAGTATAGGCCGTTTAAAATAAAGAATTTCTTTATGAAAACAAGGACAAAACAAAAGTTCTTTTTATCTTGTTATCATTCGAATAATCAATCAATTAACTAAAATTCATGACAAATGAGAAAACTATTAAGATTGTGCTTTTTAGCATTAGTGACACTTCAATCCGGTTTAGCCCAAGATTTTCAATTTAAGGCGGCGGACATTGATATTCCCCACGAAAAGTTTGTACTCCCTAATGGACTTACCCTTTTGGTTCATGAAGACCATAAAGCTCCCATTGCCGCTGTAAACGTTTGGTACCATGTGGGCTCCAAAAATGAAAAACCTGGGAAGAGTGGTTTTGCCCATCTTTTTGAGCACCTTATGTTTAATGGCAGTGAAAATTATAACAAAGACTATTTTCAAGCTTTGGAGAGTATTGGGGGGACGGACCTTAACGGAACCACCAATAACGACAGAACCAATTATTTTCAGAATGTACCGGTTTCCGCCTTAGATCAGGTATTGTTTTTAGAGTCTGATCGTATGGGACATTTATTGGGTGCAATCGATCAGGCAAAATTGGATGAGCAGCGGGGTGTTGTACAGAATGAAAAACGCCAAGGGGAAAACCAACCTTATGGAAAGCAATGGAATTACCTTACTAAAAACTATCCCAAAGGACATCCGTATTCTTGGACGGTTATTGGGGAAATGGAAGATTTGAACGCCGCTTCTTTGGAAGATGTGCAGGAGTGGTTCAAATCCTATTATGGAGCGGCAAATGCCGTGGTTGCCGTTGCCGGGGACATCAACCCTAAAGAGGTATATGAAAAAGTATTGCTTTATTTTGGGGATATTCCGGCGGGCCCAACGGTAGAACGACAAGAAATCAATATTCCCGAAAAGAATCGTGATACCTATCAAGTATATCAGGATAGGGTGCCAGAGACCAGGGTATTGTTCGCTTGGCATACACCGCAGTTTGGGGCTAGGGAAGATATCCATTTCGATTTGATTTCGGCCATCTTAACAAACGGTAAGAATTCCCGACTGTACAAAAAGTTCGTGTATGAAGACCAAACGGCAAGCCGTGCGGTTTCTTTTCAGGCATCATCAGAGATAGCTAGTGGTTTTATTACCTATTTAAACGTAAAACCGGGACAGGATGCGAAAAAAATGGAAAAAGAGCTGGAACAAGAAATCCAGGATTTTATGGAGAACGGGCCTACGGAGGCTGAACTAAAACGTGTGAAATCTGCTTATTTCGCCAACTTTATCAAGGGATTGGAGCGTATTGGAGGGTTTGGTGGCGTTTCTGATATCCTGGCCTCCAACCAAACTTATCATGGGGATGCCAACTACTATAAGAAACAGTTGCAATATGCAGAAAGTGCGACGATTACTGATTTAAAGAACACCGCTGCGAAATGGCTGTCCAAAGGGAAACATATTTTGGTATGCAATCCCTTTCCAGAGTATGAAGTTGCCAAAAGTGGGGTAGACCGTTCTAAATTACCGGAATTGGGACCTCAAAAAAGTTCAAGCTTCCCAGAGTTGCAGCGGGCAGAACTTTCTAACGGATTGGATATTGTTTTGGCCCAAAGAAAAGGGGTGTCTACCATGGTGATGAGCTTGGTCTTCGATGCAGGCTATAAAACGGATCATATGGCAAGCCCGGGAACGGCGTCCTTGGCCATGAATTTAATGGATGAAGGGACCAAAAACAGAAACTCATTAAAAATCAATGAGGAACTACAGCTGTTGGGGGCGTCCTTAAATACCTTTTCCAATCAAGATCTGTCCAATGTAGATATGACTACGTTAAAACCAAGTTTTGAAGCTAGTCTTAATCTGTTTGCCGATGTTGTTCTGAATCCCGAGTTTCCAGAAAGTGAGTTCAATAGACTTCGGGATGAGCAGATCAACAACATCAAAAGGGAGAAATCACAACCCATTTCCATGGCGTTACGGGTGATGAACAAATACATGTACGGTGAAGACCATCCGTACAGCAACCCTTTTACGGGAACAGGCTATGAGGATACGGTAAAAGGGCTATCACGGGCCGATGTCATCAAGTTTTACGATACTTGGATAAAACCCAATAATGCTACCTTGGTGGTTACCGGGGATATGGAAATGGCCGATCTAAAATCCAAAGTGGAGAAAGCCTTTGGAAAATGGAAAAAAGCCAATGTACCTAAAATTGCCTTTAAAGCACCAAGTGCCAATACCAAAAACACCCTATACCTTATGAATAGGCCGGAATCTGCGCAGTCCGTTATCATAGCCGGACATTTGACGGACAAGTATGGCGCACTTTCCGAGGTGGCTTTGGAACAAATGATCAGTATTCTTGGTGGGGACTTTACGTCTAGGATAAACATGAATTTAAGGGAAGACAAGCACTGGTCCTATGGTTCCGGTGGTTTTGTGTTGGGATCAAAGCAAGAGCGTCCTTTTCTGGTATACGCGCCGGTGCAAACCGATAAAACGGCGGAATCGGTGACCGAACTGCGTAAGGAGATTTCGGAATTTATCACTACCAGACCTGCAACACAAGAAGAGTTGGATAAAGTAAAAACAAATCAGGTTTTAAAACTTCCGGGGCAGTGGGAGACCAATAGTTCCGTAAATTCCTCCGTACGAAACATGATTCGTTATGATTTGCCGGATGATTATTATAAAAAATACGATCAAAACGTTAGGAACCTTTCCTTGGACGACGTACGCAAGGTAGGGCAAACCGTAATAAAACCGGAAGAGGTCAATTGGTTTATGGTGGGCGATAGGGCAAAAATTGCCAGTAAATTGGACGAACTTGGATTTGATGCCATCATTGAAATAGATGCGGATGGGAACCCAATAATCCCTGCCGTACAATCTGATACGGAAATCAAGAATTAATGCCAAATGCCCCGGTTTTCCGGGGCATTTTTTATAGTAGTTTCTGGAAATTCCCTGGATCCGCTTCGTGCATAATGGCATATACCTTTTCAAAGATATCCTCTTCATTAGGTTTTGAAAAGTAGTCGCCATCGGTCGCATACGCCGGGCGATGCGCCTTGGCGGTCAAGGTCTGTGGTTCGCTATCCAAATAGGCGTATGCGCCTTGTTTTTCCAGCAATTCCTGCAATAAATATGCAGAACATCCACCCGGCATATCTTCATCTATTATGAGTAGACGGTTTGTTTTTTGAATACTTTTGACCACGTCGTGCCCAATATCAAATGGTAAAAGAGATTGCGCATCTATGACCTCTGCATCAATACCTACGGATAGCAGTTCTTTGGCTGCTCTTTCAACAATTCTTAAGGTAGAGCCATAGGATAACAAGGTAATATCCGTTCCTTCTTTTAAAGTTTCCACTACACCGATAGGTGTACAAAAACTTCCTAAATTGGTGGGTTTTGGTTCTTTTAGTCGATATCCATTAAGACTTTCAATGACCAGTGCGGGTTCGTTACCTTTCATTAAGGTATTGTAAAAACCGGCAGCCTGTGTCATGTTCCTAGGCACCAAAATATGGATACCACGCAACAAATGGATCAATCCTCCCATTTGTGAGCCCGAGTGCCAAATACCTTCTAAACGATGCCCGCGAGTTCGGATTATCATAGGGGCAATCTGCTTTCCTACAGTTCTATAGCGTAGAGTAGCTAAATCATCACTTAAAGTTTGTATAGCGTAAAGGATATAATCCAAATATTGGATTTCAGCAATAGGTCGCAGTCCCCGTAAAGCCATACCTATTCCTTGACCTACAATCGTAGTTTCCCGGATACCGGTATCTGCAATACGTAAGTTTCCATATTTTTTTTGTAAGCCTTCCAAGCCTTGGTTTACGTCTCCAATGTTCCCGGTATCTTCCCCAAATACCAAGGCGTTTGGATAGGTTTCGAACAACTTGTCAAAATTATCCCGGAGCACCACGCGTCCATCGACTATTTCTGGGTCGGGGGCGTAGGTTGGGGGAGTGCCTTCCAATTTGGTAACCGAAGCTTGGGACTCATCGTAGAGATTTCCGCTAAAAATTGCTTGGCTCTCGGCCAAAAAGTCATCCAACCACGCTTTTAAAGCAGTTTTTTCATTGGAATTTTCCCCAATGAGATATCTAAAGGCCTTTCTGGCATGCGAGGCTAAATCTTTTTTAATAGGCTCCTCAATGGCGATAAGGTCGTTTCGTACTTTGGTTATAAAGGATTTATTGGGACTTGTAGCAGCAACCTGCCCCAGAAGCTGCGCAAGTACTTTTTTCTGGGCTATATGTGGTGCAAGAAACTCTGCCCATGCCGTTTTTTTTGCATTACGGACTTCTTGTTTACAGCTTTTTTCAACGGCTTTGAGTTCTTCTTCCGTAGCAATGGAATTCTCAAGAATCCATTCCCGGAACTTTTTGTTGCAATCGTATTCTCGTTCCCATTCCAAACGTTCTGGGCTTTTGTATCGTTCGTGGGAACCGGAGGTAGAATGTCCTTGCGGTTGCGTAAGATCGGTTACATGAATCAATACCGGCACGTGTTTTTCCCTAGCAATATCGGATGCATTTTCATACGCATGTATCAATGCCGTATAATCCCATCCTTTTACCTTTAAGATTTCAAAACCTTCATGTTGGTCGTCTCGTTGGAATCCCTTTAAAACTTCAGAAATATCACTTTTGGTAGTGTGGTACTTTGCGGGTACCGAGATTCCATAGGCATCGTCCCAAACGCTGATGACCATAGGTACTTGCAATACCCCTGCGGCATTTAAAGTTTCAAAAAAATGCCCTTCACTGGTACTTGCATTTCCAATGGTACCCCAAGCAACTTCATTTCCGTCATTGGAGAAGTTGGTTTGGTCGATACCTTCTACGTTCCTATAGATTTTTGATGCTTGCGCCAATCCTAATAAGCGTGGCATTTGGCCAGCGGTACAAGAAATATCGGCACTACTGTTGGTTTGTTCCGTGAGATTTTTCCAAGAACCGTCGTCATTAATGCTATGGGTCACAAAATGCCCTCCCATTTGCCTGCCTGCACTCATTGGTTCCTTGGTGATATCCGTAGTGGCGTAAAGACCATGAAAAAGTGCTTTTGGCTCCAAATGCCCTAAGGCCATCATAAAGGTCTGGTCCCTATAATAGCCACTTCTGAAATCCCCTTTTTGAAACGCCCTTGCCATGGCCAACTGGGGCAATTCCTTTCCATCACCAAAAATCCCGAATTTGGCCTTACCCGTCAATACCTCACGCCTCCCCAATAAACTACATTCCCTACTGGTCACTGCAATTCTATAGTCCTCAAGAATTTGGGCTTGGAAATCATCAAAGGAAATAGCATTGCTTGTTTCAGGATCAGTTTTCATGGGCGATTGATATTTTGTGCAAAAATACTACATGAAGAACATTTAAACTAATCCATTTATTGTGATTCTATTTAAAAAATCACAAAAAAATGTTATAAAATAAATGATATTGAAAAAATAAACACTTAAAACAAGCTATATTTTGAGAATTTGATAATTAGAACCATTTTCTGGTAAATAAACCTATCAATGTTCTGGGACTTAAGGCCACTACAAACCTAATGCGCTCCCCATAATTGTCTAGGGAAGGTTCAAACCCATTGGTGGAGTAGAGCGGAAAATACAATTCAAAAAAATCAGTGACCAGATTGAGACGTACGCCAGAATCATAAAAAAACCGAGCACTTTGGCTTCTGTTTCGTATTCCCCCAACATCGCCATAAACTTCTATCCATTGCCATACATTGATACTGGCATTTGCCGTAACGATCCAGTCATTACCAAACCTATTGTCAAAAATGGATTTAAAACCTCCTTCTGCCGGTATAAACTGTTGACTGGTTATTCCAGTGGCATTCTGGGAACGGTTCAGATAGTTTAAGTCGAACAAATAATCCGTTGGGCGGTCCAAGGCAAAACTAAAAAAATCCGAACCGGAATCATTGAACAAGAACTTGCCGGCATAAAACCTTAAATTAAGTTGGCGGTTGTTGTCAAATAAAGTCCTGTTCTCCCATTCAAAGGATAGTTTGGAAAAATTACTGGCCAGTTGGGCATCCAATACCCATGACTTAAAATTTAGGATGTTGTTGTCTACGTCACCATAGCGTACATTGAATATGGAGAAATCGGGCTCGGTATCAATCTGATCTATGATGCTTTCATCAATATTCCTAAAAACATTGCGCATCCTAAAAAACAAGAATTGCCTTCTATTGGCAATAAAATCTTCCGGACGCCAGGTAAAGGTAACTGATGGTGTAATGGTGGTAAACCTGGAACGAACATCAAAAAAAGAAGTCCCGCCGCTTAGGGCATAGGTAAAGGAGTTTAATTTTCCCTCATTAAAAAACCGGCGCATGCGAAAACCGGCACTACCCACCAAGGATTTTTCACGTGAGGAATATTGGGGTTTAACATCAAATCTAAAAGGCCTATCTATAAATGATTTATTGTTGATCGTAATACCTGCGGAAATCCCCGTATTAACGTTGAATTTAAATTCTGGAACATAAAAAAGCTGGTTGTAATATGGATTTTCAGTATCCTTAAAAAAGCGTAGCTGTAGTTTTTTGTTGCTCGATAAAAATCCGTTTAGGCTCTTCCAGTTATCCCGTTGGTTGACTTCCGGTATTTTTTTATCATAGTTCAACACCAACCGTCGTTCTCCATTGTTAGGTATGGTAAAGGTTCTAGAACTGTCAATATCTTTGAACCAATATTTGGAAACCACGGAATCCCGCTGCAGTCCAAAAAGGGAAATAGGAACTTTGGAACCGGTTTTGTTCTTTATGGTAAACGTGATGGAGTCTTGGGATTTGGAGATTTCATTTATCTTAAAATCGATGTTATTCCGTAGTGCCACATATTCCTTAAAAAACCAATCGATATCCTTTTCGGATGTTTTTTTAAGGAGTGTTTCAAAATCGGCCGCCTTTAGGTTAGGGATCAATTTATTCTGTTCGTAGAATGTTTTAATCCCCTCGTTGATTTTATCATACCCTATGTATTCCCCTAAATAGGCTATTCCAAGTCCCGCTTTATAGCGATTGGCAATTCTTTGGTTCCATTTGGTCAAGGAATCATTTGGGGTAGCCAAGGATTGGTGGTCGTTTCTACGTACGGCCGCCATCTGTAACAGGTAATACTGCTCGTTAAAATCCATTTTTGCCAATGTATAGGGCCTAAAACCCCATAAGCGGGAAAGTTTACCCGTCCATTTTTGACCCGGATATTTTTCGTTGACATATTCAATAAGCAAGTAGTTGACAATGCCGTCATTTACCCAACGTTCTTTTCGTTCATCCAAGAACAAGGTTTCGTTTACAAAATGGTTCAAGGCGGTTTTCAGGAACTTCATCTCAAATTGAAATTGCTCGCTATACGGCCTTATAAAATTGGGAAGTTGATTAATACCAAACAATGGATTTCTATTGTAATCGTATTCCGAAACCAGAAGGTTTGTATGGGGATAGGCCCCTAACTTCTTTTTGATAAAGTCCAACACCCTGTTGATGGAAATTCCTTGGGTAATTCCATCATCATCCTTAGAAGCATCCAAATCCGTGGTCACCGTCATCGCTTCGGTAATATGGGTGGTAAACCGTTTTTCCGGTGTTAGGAAAATTTGGGCGTTCTTACGGTTTTTACCGGAAAGGTTGGCTAAAATACCTAAAGAAAAATCCGTTATGGCGGTGGTGCTATAATTTGTCGCCAGATGTAGTCCTTTTGGAAATTTCAGTCGAATTTCCGTATCGGTCACTCCGGTACCGATATCGTTGAGGTCTTTATTGGAGTACAATTTCCAATCACCGTCGAATAGGGCAGGGGTCAGGTACCAATCTCTTAGATTGTATCCCCCTTTATATCCAAAACCATAACCCGTATATCTGCTGTTTGGTAGTTTGATGTTGTAGCTTAGGTGTAGCGTGATTTTTTGGCCGGGTCGTAGCGTATCCGGTAGGATAACCTTGATGATATCCCGCACCCGTAGCCTTGTCCACTGCAGTCCTTGATACTCTGAATCAACGATGCTAATGATTTCGGTCTTTCCCCGATTGCGGTTTTTGGCCAAGTGTAAGCTTTTATTGAATTCTTCACCAAAACGTTTAGCTAGGGCCGTTTTTTTGCTGGAATACGAATTGTTCCAATCGTTGAAAAAAAGCACATCAAGTCCGGTATCGCTAGTATTTTCATAAGTAAACTCCTGCTTTATTTCTAGGCTATGGGAGTTCCCGTCCAGAGTAGCGGCAATGGTATTCTGGTGCTGCGCATAAGAAGTAACGGAACAGCATACCGCTACCAGGAAAAAAAGATAAAAAGGAAAATGGGATGTGTTTTTCAAGCTTTGAAGGTGTTAGAAATTGGGTCCCATACTATGTCCTTTGTAATACGCATCAATGATTGCTACGGCTTCCTCTGCCGTATCCACCAAACGAATGAGATCCATATCCTCTGGGCTAATATTCTTTTCCAGCAACATCACATTTTTCACCCAGTCCATTAAACCTTTCCAAAAATTGGTCCCGACGAGGATGATCGGGAATTTGCCTATTTTTTTGGTCTGTATCAAGGTTATTGCCTCAAACAATTCATCCAAAGTGCCAAATCCGCCGGGCATCACTACAAAGCCTTGTGAGTATTTAACGAACATGACCTTGCGTACAAAGAAATAATCAAAATCCAAACTCTTGTCGGGATCTATAAAGGGATTGTCATGCTGTTCAAAGGGTAAATCGATGTTCAATCCTACGGAGGTTCCACCGGCTTGATTGGCTCCTTTGTTACCAGCTTCCATAATACCTGGCCCACCACCTGTAATTACCCCATATCCTGAAGATGCCAATTTTTCCGCAACCGCTACGGCCAGTTCGTAATAAGGGGCTCCCGGCTTGGTACGTGCAGACCCAAAAATGGAAACGCAAGGTCCAATGGCACTCATGCGTTCAAAACCATTAACGAATTCGCCCATAATCTTAAAAATGGCCCAAGAATCATTGGTTTTAATTTCGTTCCAACCTTTGGGATGTTGTTCTTTTCTCATAATAGTATCTTAAACTGCATTGGCAACTTGCTTATTGCCTGCTTGTAATTCTTTTAATAAAAATTTGGCCGTATAGCTTTTAGGGTCCTTGGCGACAATTTCTGGAGTGCCTTTGGCAACGATCATACCGCCACCTCGGCCTCCTTCATAACCAATATCGATAATATGATCTACCATTTTGATGACATCCATATTATGTTCGATAACCAGTACGGTATTCCCTTTGTCTACCAATTTGTTCAAAACTTCCATAAGCACCCGTATATCTTCAAAGTGGAGCCCGGTGGTAGGTTCATCCAAAATATAGAAGGTATTGCCCGTATCCCTTTTAGAAAGTTCCGTAGCCAACTTTACCCGTTGCGCTTCACCCCCGGATAGGGTAGTGGATTGTTGCCCCAAGGAAATATAACCCAAACCAACATCAACAATGGTTTTAAGCTTCCGGTGTATTTTAGGAATGTTCTCAAAAAATTCAACCGCTTCATTCATGGTCATTTCCAAAACATCGGCAATGGACTTTCCCTTATAGCGTATTTCCAAGGTTTCCCTGTTGAACCGCTTTCCGTTGCAGGTTTCACATTCCACATAAACATCCGGAAGGAAATTCATCTCAATCACTTTCAACCCACCGCCTTGGCAGGTTTCACAGCGCCCTCCTTGAACGTTAAAGCTAAAACGCCCCGGTTTGTATCCTCTAATGGTAGCTTCCGTGGTTTTTGCGAACAAGCTGCGTATTTCACTAAAAGTACCGGTATAAGTGGCCGGATTGGAACGTGGTGTCCTCCCAATGGGGGATTGGTTGATATCGATAACTTTATCTATATGTTCCAACCCTTTAATTTTTTTATAGGGCATCGGTTTTTTTACGCCATTGAAATAATAGGCATTCATAATAGGATACAGCGTTTCGTTGATCAAGGTAGACTTCCCACTACCGGATACCCCGGTAACCCCTATCATTTTGCCTAATGGGAATTCTGCGGTGACGTTCTTAAGGTTGTTACCCGTACACCCCGTCAACACTATTTTTTTACTCGATCCTTTTCTTCGGTTTTCAGGCACTTCAATTTCCTTGTCGCCTGAAATATAATCTGCAGTAAGCGTATTGTAATTCTTTAGATCCGCTGGTTTTCCTTCAGAAATAATGGTCCCCCCATGTTTTCCTGCTTTTGGTCCTATATCGATGACATGATCCGCAGCCTCGATCATATCCCGATCATGTTCCACCACAATCACGGAATTTCCAATGTCCCTAAGCGACACCAAGGAATTGATCAAACGTTCATTATCCCGTTGGTGTAGGCCTATACTGGGTTCATCTAAAATATAGAGGACCCCTACCAATTGAGAACCTATTTGGGTCGCTAACCGAATACGCTGCGCTTCTCCGCCGGAAAGGGATTTGGAACTCCGGTTGAGGGAGAGATAATCCAAGCCCACGTCCAAAAGGAATCGGATTCGGGTTCTGATTTCTTTTACGATTTCTTCTGCAATTTTCTTTTGGTTGCCTTCTAAATTGGCATCGAGCTGTTCAAAAAACTGTGCCAACTCCGCAATGTCCAAATTTGCCAGTTCTGCAATGTTCTTTTCCCCTATTTTAAAATAGAGGGATTCCTTTCGTAAACGCGAACCTTCACATACGGGGCAGGACGTCTTATCCATATAGTCCTTGGCCCATCGTTTAATAGAGGTGGAACTGGCTTCTTCAAACTGACTTTTTATAAAATTGGAAATCCCTTCGTAGTCAATACGATATTCCCGTTTTACGCCCAGGGTTTTGGAATTGACGGCAAAATTCTCCTTCCCGCCATTTAGAATAACCTCCAAACCTTCTGGTTTTATCTTTTCTACCGGGGTTTCCATGTCAAAACCATAACGTTGACCTATGGTTTCCAACTGTTTAAAGGCCCATGATTTTTTATACTCACCCAATGGGGCAATACCACCAGCCTTTATGGATAATTTTTTGTTGGGCAAAATTTTAGCTTCATTCACCTGGTAGACATGTCCAAGACCATTGCATTCCGGACACATCCCTTTTGGGGAATTGAACGAAAAGGTATTGGGCTCCGGGGTAGGGTAGGAGATTCCTGTTTCCGCACACATCAAATCCCTGCTAAAATAGCGGGGTTCCTTGCCGCCTTCCTCTAAAACCATCAGCACATTATTACCACTGTACATGGCCGTATTGATACTCTCGGAAAGGCGTTTGTCAAACTCTTCCCCAACCCCTACTTTTAAGCGGTCGACTACAATTTCAATATCATGGGTCTTATAACGATCCACCTTCATGCCTTTGGTGATGTCCGTTACAACACCATCCACCCGGACTTTTACAAAACCCTGTTTTCCAATCTGCTCAAAAAGTTCCCGGTAGTGTCCCTTGCGGGACTTGATCACCGGGGCAAGCACATTTATTTTTTGGTTTGCATAAGCTTTTAGGATAAGTGCCTTTATCCGCTCATCACTATAACTGACCATTTTTTTACCCGTATTATAGCTATAAGCATCTCCTGCCCGGGCAAAAAGTAAGCGCAGAAAATCATATATCTCCGTAATTGTGCCAACGGTCGACCGGGGAGACTTTGAGGTCGTTTTTTGCTCAATGGCAATAACGGGGGAAAGCCCATCTATTTTATCTACATCCGGGCGTTCCAAACCGCCCAGAAACTGGCGGGCATAAGCAGAAAAAGTTTCTATGTACCGTCTTTGTCCTTCGGCATAGATGGTATCAAAAGCCAGGGAAGATTTACCGCTGCCGGAAAGTCCGGTAATGACTACCAATTTTTCCCTAGGTATGGTTACGTCTATATTCTTGAGATTGTGGACACGTGCCCCGCGTACTTCAATGTTTTCTTCGTAGTTGATCATAGCACAAGCTGCTAAAATACGCAATTGACCCGTAAAAATGAAGGTCGATACAGTTGCATTTTTGTTAATTGCTATTGTATTTTTGAAATATCATAAGAAAACCAAAAGCCATTGCTTGCTGGTAATCACGGCTTTTGTATGAAGCTATTAATTTGGGGTATGGACATTGTTCTACCTAATATGAATTTATTATTATGAAGTTACTGGGTATAGGCTCAAGAATAGATCATTTAGAATATGGAAAAGGGGTGGTTACCAACGTGTCCTCCAAACACTATTGGGTTACTTTTTTAGAGCACGGTTTGGAAACGATTGACTTGGATTCTGATTTTGACGTCATTGAGGCCTTACATGATGATGTAGATTCCGTCAGCTTTTTTGATGTGGAAAGTTCGTTGGTCAAGATTTTGGAAAAATGGAGTGATACCCATGAAAAAGTTGCCCTGGCGGATAAATGGAAAGGTGGAAAACTGGTTTTGGAACCCGGGGATACCACCGCCAACAAGGAAATGCCCATTGACACCTTTTTCCATAAGATTGTCATGGTACGGGATCGTATACGTGTCATGGAACAGAAAATAAATAGTAGTAAGAACTTGGACGATCAAGAAAAGGTGGACCTACAACAGTATATTACCCGTATTTATGGTTCGTTCACCAGTTTTAACGTGTTGTTTAAGGCAAAGAGCGACCATTTTGTAGGGGAACGGGGGAAGGGTTAAATCCCAAACATTCATATGTTTACTGATACACCCTTATATAGTCTACTACCATAGCACTCTCCGTAAAATCAGGGTCGATATCCGGTTCTATGGCGATGTTTAAAATAAAGTAATAATCGGAATCAAAGGGCCAAGTTTTTGTATTCTTTACGGTAGGGTTATACTCGTAATGTTTGATACCGTCTACGTTAAACGTCATTTTTTCAGCAGTCCATTCCAAAGAATAGGTATGAAAGTCTTCGGATACGTTTGCAATGGTTCTGCCCCCAACATTGGCCACCTGACCTCCATAGCTAGAAGCGGTATGAACGGCACTTGAAATATAGTCCTGATTTTTACCCCAATGCTCCAGAATATCAATTTCGCCGCATGCAGGCCACTTTACCGTTCCAAAACCTTTGTTGTCCCAATAGGCCCCGTCTTCATCAATATTGGTATTCAGCATCCAAATAGCAGGCCAAGTGCCAATACCTTTGGGCATCTTTGCCCTAACCTCTATTTTACCATGGGTGAATGCGAATTTGGAGTTTAACCTAGCCGCTGTATAGTGTTTGGTAACACCTTGGTCCTTAAACGTTTCTTTTTTGGCAACCAAGTTGAGATGTCCATCTTTAACAAAGGTGTTTTCCTCCCTATCAGTGTAATGCTGTATAATTCCGCCCCACCAACTACCGCCTGGTGGCAACTGTGTCTGAAGGAACCACTTTTCTGGATCAATTGGGCCTTCCCCGTTAAATTCATCGGACCAGACTAGTTTGGTAAAGTTAGTATTTGGCACAGTATTCTTAGGAGTTCTCAAACTGGTGAAAAGGAGCACGGTCAGCAGACCTGTTCCTAAAAATAGAAGACTATAAATAATGGTTTGTTTTTTCATTACTACGTATTATCCCAAAAAACTTGGAAATGTTGGTTAAAGCTAAGGAAAACTATGTTACCCGCTTAATAATGGGCTTAACCAAAATCCAATACATCTGTTCATTTATCCAAAAGGGACTTCAACACCTTATACTGCCTCTTTCTTCTCGGAAAGATATTTCCAATAGCGTTTGGGCACATGTTGGGTATGCAGTTTTCTATTGATACGGGATTTGATATTGGTGCTCTTAAAATAGTTGTTCCATAAATCTTGATAATCGTACTCATTGGTAGTAAAAGCAGCACTTTTTTTGGTTCTATTGTGGTGGATTTCGGATAGGTTTAAGGAAACCAATTCCACCCGTTCCAAATTGTAGAAAATGCCATAACCTCGTTTTACGTCATAAATCAACCATTGTTGGTCGGCATAACGGTTTCTAAAATGTTTGGAAATTAAAGGCAACACATCAAAGTCCGGCTCAATATTGGCAAAGTAGATGTTATCCTTAGTCAATTGGAAACGTACGAACGCTTCCATACGGTGTTTTTCCCTGCCTACTTTTCTTGCCAGTTGCGAAATATATAAAACGGTATCATCAGAGAAATCCACTTGTTTATTTTCTTTTGATACCATTAATTTTTGGATATAGGAAAAAAGGAGACGTTCAATACCATCCGTCTCACTTAAAAAGGCAAAATAAATAGTACCAATGGCATTATAGCTTTTTGCTCTAACACCGTTCCATACCCGCTTGGCCTTTACCACATTGGTGAAGATGGTCTCGGTTTCCGAAAAAAGTCCGTTTTGGGTTTGTCCGTTTTTTTGGATATCCGCCACCTTTACTTTTTCTTCAAAAGCGATAAAAACAGCGGTCAGAAAGCCATTAAAACTTCCGTCATAGATTAATGTTTTTGAATTTTTCATTGTGTTGTCTTTTACTAGTATCTCTTTTTAAAACGTTTAAAAGGATGTGACTCCCATTATCATGTCCATGCCATTGGTATTATACCACAGTATGTATCCCTAGCTGTTTTGTAATCGTTTTTTGATGAGGACAAGCGATTTACGCACCTGGCTTTTAAAGCGTACAAAATCATATCCCATACTTAAAACAAGCTGCCGTTTCCGCTCTAAATAATTTGATTTTTTCATTACTGCTTCCATAATATTCTGTTTTAGTTTCGTATTCCTTCCTTCGGGCATTTAGTTGGCAAACAAAGCCAGTTGCGTACTATGCTGTTTCCTAAACTTTCCAGAGGAGTTTTGTAAAATCATTCCTTTAATCTTCCCTACATCCAAATCTTTACGCTCCCAATCCCTGGAATCGCAGACTATAAAGTAT
Source organism: uncultured Croceitalea sp. (assembly GCA_937959125.1). GTDB lineage: Bacteria > Bacteroidota > Bacteroidia > Flavobacteriales > Flavobacteriaceae > Croceitalea. The sequence goes on along the minus strand of CALGQU010000192.1, from coordinate 27,454 downwards.
TTGGCACGGTTAAGGGCCACCCCAATTTTCTTAAGGTGCTCCCAGTTCAATTTTCTAAATTTTCTAGCATGGATAACTTTATGGACGGAACGCATCCCTATACCAGGAATTCTGGCCAACATTCGTTTATCAGCTTTGTTGACATCAACCGGAAAATGTTTCATATTACGAAGTGCCCAAGAGAGTTTGGGGTCTACGTCCATAGCTAAATTTGGGTGTTCGTCATTTATGATTTCATTGACCGCAAAACCATAAAATCGTAAAAGCCAATCGGTTTGGTACAGTCTATTTTCCCGCAACATGGGGACTTGGGTGTCCATGGAGGGTAAGCGACTATCTTCCGCTACCGGCACATAACCGGAATAGTATACCCGTTTCATATTATAGTTTTTATAGTAGTGGGTAGCGGAATACATAATATCCTTATCGCTTTCCCCTGTTGCGCCAATGATCATTTGGGTACTCTGCCCGGCCGGGGCATACTTTGGCGTGCTTTTGATCAGTTTACGCTCATTTTTATAGCGCAGCAATTCATTCTTGACCTTAAGCATGGGTTTGGTAAAATCTTCGTGCTTTTTATCGGGGGCCAATAATTTAAGACCGGATACGGTGGGGACTTCTATGTTGACCGACAAGCGGTCGGCATACAATCCGGCCTCATACATCAATTCATCACTACAACCGGGAATCGATTTTAAATGGATATATCCATTAAAATTTTCTTCTTCCCGTAATTTTTTGGCCACGGCAATCAAACGCTCCATGGTATGATCCGGGCTTTTAAAAATGCCGGAACTCAAAAACAAGCCTTCAATATAATTACGTCTATAAAAGTTGATGGTCAAATCCACCACCTCTTGGATCTTAAAAGCAGCACGTTGAACGTCATTGCTCTTGCGGGTTACGCAATACGCACAATCAAAAATGCAATGGTTGGTCAATAAAATCTTTAAAAGGGACACGCAACGGCCATCCTCCGTATAACTATGACAAATTCCCATTCCAGAGCTATCTCCCAAACCCTTGTTGGTATTGGTGCGCTTGCTGCCACTACTGGAACAGGAGACGTCATATTTGGCGGCGTCCGCTAGGATATTCAACTTTTCTTTGATGCGTTCAAAATTCATGATAGGAATTATTCCAACCAAAAATATGGAATTATTCCATTAAATGGAAATTATCCATAAAAATTTTGGAAATAATCCAAATAGTGTATCTTTGAGTATGGAAAATGAATTGACCTTAAAACGATTTATAGAAGTACGCAGGGATTTGGGCTACACCCAAGCGGAATTCGCCAAACTTTTGGGCATTTCCAATACCACTGCGGATATCGAACGGGGGCGTACCAAACTTTCCGGTAAAGTGGTTATGGAATTGTTACGGCAGTTTAAAATAAACCCCATTTGGTTGTTTGAGGAAAATGAGGCCAAACATTTGGAACCTTCCCATACCCATGTTATCCCAAAAGTGGTCACTGTTGATAGTGCGGAGCAGGATAATATGGTCCTTGTGAACGCGAAAGCCGCTGCAGGCTATCCACAGAATATTGCGGATACCAGTTGGTACCAACAATTACCTGCCTTTGACTTACCGATCCCAGAGTTTAGAAACGCGACCTACAGGGGTTTTCAGGTGGAAGGGGACAGTATGTTGCCCAATCTGCAAGCAGGGGAGTGGGTGTTGGCACGGGCCATAGAACATATTGACCACGTAAGTGCCAATAAGATGTACGTGGTTGTCTTGCAGGATTCCGTGATGGTCAAAAAAATTGACAGACGACCAAATTCCAATAACATTACTTTGGTTTCCTTAAACGAAACCTACCCGCCTTACGATATTAAACCCTTTCAAATACAGGAAATTTGGGAGGTAAGTAGTAAACTTACCTTTAATGTGGATGCTACTACAGAAACGGGCCTTTTACGACAGTTACAAGCTTCCATGGAAGAATTGAAACGTCAAGTAGGTACTAATAACACCCATTAAAAAGGTAACCACACCATGGATCCAAACTACCAAAGGTGTAGGATAGTTCTTTTTACGGGATTAGGGGCTATATTTATACCATAGCCAGTCAACCAATGAAACCTTATTTATCCATTGTTGTGTATTTCCTTTTTTTAGGGTGTTTTTTAATAAAGGCCCAAGAAACAAGGGATACTTTGCGCGTAGGGTATACCCCGGCAGCTCCATTTATAATTCAAGAAGACGGATTGTTGGAAGGCATTAATATCTGGCTGTGGAGACGGGTGGCAAAAGACCTGGAATTGGAATATGAGTTGGTGCCTATGGAATTTTCACAAATGTTGGATTCCTTAAAAAGAGGGCAGATAGACGTTAGTATCAATCCATTGACCATAACCGGGGAGCGCAGTAAGTCCATGGAGTTTACGCATTCTTTCTTTGCTTCGCATTCGGCCATCGCCGTTGCCCAACAGTCCTCATTACAAAAGATAAGACAGTTCTTGGGCTCGTTTTTACACATTAATTTTTTAAGGGGCTTTCTGCTCTTGTTGGTTATCCTCTTCTTTTTTGGGACCTTGACTTGGTTGGCGGAACGAAAAGGGAATCCGGAAGATTTTAGACCCGGTTTTAGGGGAGTTTGGGACGGTATGTGGTGGTCTATGGTAACCCTTTCTACAGTAGGGTACGGGGACAAGGCCCCAAAGACCCGATTGGGAAAAATGGCTGCTATTGGATTGATGTTCAGTGGGCTGCTATTTGTGTCCGGATTAACGGCAAGTATAGCCTCTAGCCTTACCGTGAACCAATTGGAAAGCGGGCAAAATGATTTCCAATCCTTTAAAACAAAAAAAGTAGGGACGGTAAAAAGTTCTGAAGCAGGGGATTTTCTTAAGGCGCATTTTTTTAAGGATGTGGAATTATACTCAGGTGTAGTTCCCGGACTGCAAGAATTAAAGGAACATAAGCTGGATGCTTTTATTTATGATGAACCTATCTTGCGTTATCGTATTAAAAAGGATGCTTCCCTATCAATGCTGGATGTACTTCCTCTAAAATTTGATGTACAGTTTTATGCCTTTGGTATCAAAAAAAATGCCGTGGAACTGGAACAGGACATCTCCCAACGTATTTTAGAGTTGATAGAGACCCAAGAATGGGAGGTGGTCCTAAATGAGTTTGGACTTACGGAATTATAACTTAAGATAATTAGATGCTGAACCACCCATTGGACACACTTTTTTAGAAAGACACGCCCCCATCAATTACTAGCTGTTTTAAATTACCACCCCCTAATATTGCCAAGCGATAAGGTAAATGGCCCAAGTTGATGTGATTTAGGCAAAAATGCGCCGCTCTCCGTCACCACCCAATCGTCCCAACTAGCTTCCAGTCCTCCAATAGGAATACTACCTACCCACATTTTATACGCATTGGGGAATCCGTTCTCATTGAGCAACCATAGATAACTGTCCCCCGGGGTAGAACCGCCCAAAGTATAGCTCACCAACAAGCCTTTAGTGCCATTTTTTAGGGTAACGATACTTCTTGACACCCCTTTATCAAATACTTTATATGGGGCCACCAACCAAAAGGAATCGTTGTTGAATTTATCCAAAGCCCTGTCAATAAGCGTACTATTTTTGCGTCCAACTACAGCTTTATTATCGGTATATGTAGTACTATGAGCTGGATTGGAAAGGTTTAAATCCACCTTATGATTGTCCCAAACCACTTCAACCTTATTGGTGTCCTTGTCCCATCTATAATGATGGGTATTGTTCCTAAATGACCATTCCAGATAGCGGGTATTTTGATACGCTTCAAGATTGAGGGCTTTAAGCATGTTATGGGCAAGGGCATCTGCTTCTGGGCCTTTTTTTCCTTGGGGTAAGCTTTCATGTAAAAACAATCCGATTCCAAGGGTCAACAAAAGAAGGATTCCCATCCCAACACCTATTTTTTTGATCACTTTTTTCATGTGTCGATTTGTTTTTTAAGTTGTTGGGCAAAAAGGGTCGCTGCTTTTGGATAAAACCGAAACCACAGTTCCGGTTCAAAAATCTCCAGTTCCGCCAAAGCTAATTTTCCGTCATTGTCCTTAAAGATATCCGCCCTGCCATACATGGGCATTTCCGGGCATTGGGCAAAGGCATGCTCTGCAAAATTAATTTCTTCCTTGCTTGGATGATACTCCTGTACCGAACCCCCAAAATCATCCTGCACCCTAAAATCACCCGGTTTGGCTATTTTTAGAATGGCGTGGGTGTATTGCCCCCCAAAGACCATCATGGACACCTCTCCATCACTTACGATACGCTGTTGAAATTCCTGTAACATCATCGCTTCTTCCCTAATTAATTTCTGAAAGATGGGGTCATAGTGTTCCCATTCCGTTTCATGGAATTTATAGGTATGTCTTGCCCCACCTGCGATACACGGTTTAATGACAAAAGTGTCCCCTTTAAAATGCAATTCGTTTTTTGCTTTGATTATCGCTTCTAGAAGGCCAATGGTTTCACCGGTTTCAACAAACAAGGTTTTAGGAACATGCACTTTTTTTACTTGCAAATCCTTTAAATAGTGTTTGTCCATATTCCATCGTATCAAGGCTTTGGAATTGATGAATTGGGTTTGTTTTGCTGCCTGTTGAAACCATTGGAAGAATTCCCCATACCGGTCAAAATAATCCCAAGTGGCCCTAAAAATAGCATATCTGGTGGTGGACCAATCAAAGGTAGGATCGTCCCAAGCTTTTCGGCCAACCCTAAACCCCTCTTTTACCAAGGCATCCGTGAGTACCTGGTCCTCCTGGAGGACGTTGTTTACGTACACATTTTTTTTCTCTGGGTTTACATAGCGGGAGTCGGCCAGTAAAACAATATCGAACATCATTTTGGAAACGGTCATACAGCTATTTAAGAATCAGCCAATACTATAGTATACATTAAAACCCAAGGGCGGTATCATCTCCCCGTTTATCGGCACCACCTTCCAGTCGACCATCTGGCAGCACTTTTATGGCATCGACTTTCCCTATAATAGGGGTCCTATTCTCATTGATGATATATCCCTTTTCTTTTAAATTGGATTTCAAGTCATCTGAAAATCCATCAGGTTCAAAAACAACCATATCCGGTAACCACTGGTGGTGAAAACGGGGAGCGTTCACCGCGTCTTGCATGCTTAAGTCAAACTCATAAACATTTAAAATCGTTTGTGCTACAGCGGTAATGATGGTAGACCCTCCCGGGGTGCCTACAACCATCCATAATTTACCGTCTTTTTCTACAATGGTGGGGGTCATACTACTCAACATCCGCTTTTCCGGGGCAATACTATTGGCTTCCGCCCCAATAAGCCCAAACATATTGGGCACGCCGGGTTTGGCACTAAAATCGTCCATTTCGTTGTTCAAAAAGAAACCAAGCTCCGCATGGTAAAGTTTGGAACCATAAGCCCCATTAAGGGTCGTGGTCGCAGAAATAGCATTCCCTTGGGCATCGACAATAGAGTAGTGGGTAGTTTCCATACTTTCCACAATCTCCACTTCGCCATGGCTTACATCACTGGAAAGTGTGGCCTTATCAAAAGAAAAATTGACCATCCGTTCCTTCAAGTAGCTATCCGTCAAAATAACATCCAACGGGATATCCACAAAATCTGGATCCCCCAAAAAATAGTTCCGGTCGGCATAGGCCCTACGCGCTGCTTCCGTAAACAACTGTACGGTTTGGGCAGAATTATGACCAAAAGACCTCACGTCATAAGGTTCCATCATCTTAAAGATTTGGTTCATGGTAACGCCACCACTACTGGGCGGGCTCATGGAAATAACTTTTAGATCCTTGTACTTAAACTTTACCGGATACCGCCATTTCGCTTCATACTTTGCCAAATCTTCCTCCGTAATAAAACCACCATTTTCTTGTATAAAACTGGCCAATTGTTGGGCAACTTCACCCTTGTAAAAACCATTGCGGCCTTCGTTCATAATTTTTGTTAGGGTCTGCGCCAGTTTGGGATATTTGATGGTGTCCCCCGCTTTAAATCCTTGCGCGAACTTGGTACTGTCGCCGTTTACCTCAATAAACTCTTCTTGATAATTTTCAATACGCTTTGCCTGTTTCTCCGTAACTACCACTCCTTTTTTTGCCAGTGCGATCACAGGTTCCAAAATAGTTTTTAAAGGAAGGCTCCCAAATTTTTGGTGTACTTCCATAATTCCGGCAACCGTACCCGGTACACCTACGGCCGTGGCACCTACGGTACTCATATTGGGAATCACGTTCCCTAAAGAGTCCAGATACATGTCCGCATGGGCAGATAAGGGTGCCTTTTCCCTATAGTCCAAGGCGCCGACCTCCCCATCCGCTTTTCTATACACCATAAAACCACCGCCGCCCAGGTTTCCTGCAAAAGGGTAAGCTACGGCCAAGGCCATTTCCGTGGCAACCATGGCATCAAAGACATTTCCTCCTTTTTGCATGATGCCCACCCCAATTTTGGAGGCCTCTCCCCGTGCGGAAACAACCATCGCTTTTTTGGCGACCAATCCCGTTGGGGGAGTCGTTTGTTTTTTACATTGAACAAAAAACAGAAGAGGTACCAAGAGGGTCAGTCTTCGCATAGTGTGTTGAATTTATGTTGGGAAAAGGTAATCAATTCTTCAAAAAAAGCGGTGAACTCTTTTTCAAAATCCGTATAGTGTTCTTCCAAATCCAGAATGGCAAAATTCATTTTGGATTTATTTTTGGTACGCCTGTTCATACCATCCAACACCCTGGAAATCCCTTCTAAATTGGCATAATTGTACAGCCAATTATCAGCAACCATATAGGGCATCATACGCTGTGTACCCGTTGGCAATAGGCTAAAATTTTGCTCCAAAAGGTCATAAAAATCGCTCACATAGCGGTCCAGAGGGATTTCTGAATAGCTTTTCCAATTTTTGGCCAAATAATGGTCGTAAAAAATATCGACGATGACCCGGCTATAATGGCTGTAGTTTTTATGCAAACGCTTACTACTTATTTTAGGGATGGCATGCGAGTCCGTGAACGTATCTATCTCTCGATGCAATAAGATTCCTTTTTGAATACGCTCCGGCAGGTGTTTGTATTTGTTTCCCCGTATGTGATCGGCAAAAAAATTACCCAAGGTAATCTGGGGTTCATCAAAGGATAAGTAGATGTGTGCTAAAAAATTCATTCCAGTATACTAAAGATTAGAAAAATACAAATACAAAAGATAGAATAACCACCATCGGTATATATTTGCAAAAACTTTTTGAACACATGACATTAATTAAATCAATATCTGGAATTAGAGGTACCATTGGCGGAAATGTAGGGAACAACCTCACCCCTGTTGATGCCGTTAAATTTGCTGCTTCTTATGGTACTTGGTTAAAGACCTATAGTGGAAAGGAAAAGCTTAAAGTAGTAATTGGCAGGGATGCACGTTTGTCCGGTGAAATGATACAGAATTTGGTGGTGGCCACTTTGGTAGGTTTGGGGATCGATGTTATTGATTTAGGGTTGTCCACCACGCCAACGGTAGAGATAGCGGTTCCTTTGGAAGGTGCCGATGGGGGAATCATCCTCACCGCAAGCCATAATCCCAAACAATGGAACGCTTTAAAGTTATTGAATGAAAAAGGCGAGTTTTTGGATGCTGCCCAAGGAGCTAAAATCTTGGCTTTGGCGGAAAAAGAGGATTTTGATTTCTCTGAAGTTGATGATTTAGGGAGCATTTCCAAGAATGATGCCTATATCGACATCCATATTGATGAAGTACTACAGCTTGCATTGGTAGATGCCGATGTCATTAGAAAGAAGAAATTCAAAGTAGTAGTAGATGGCGTAAATTCTACGGGAGGTATTGCCATTCCTGCCCTTTTAAAGGAGTTGGGCGTAGAGGTCGTGGAGTTGTATTGCGATCCTACAGGGCATTTTCCCCATAATCCGGAACCTTTAAAGGAACACTTAAAAGATATTTGCGAATTGGTGGTTAAGGAAAAGGCGGATTTTGGGATTGTCGTAGACCCCGATGTGGACCGTTTGGCTTTTATAAGTGATGACGGTGAAATGTTTGGTGAGGAATATACTTTGGTGGCTTGTGCGGACTATGTCCTAGGAAAGACCAAGGGGAATACGGTCTCCAATTTATCATCTTCACGTGCATTACGTGATATTACCCAAAAACACGGAGGCACCTATGAAGCAGCTGCGGTAGGCGAAGTCAATGTGGTGACCAAAATGAAAGCGAACAATGCCATTATCGGTGGTGAGGGCAATGGGGGTATTATCTACCCAGAGAGCCACTACGGCAGGGATTCCCTTGTGGGAACTGCTTTGTTCTTGATGCTCATGGCAGAAAAGGGTGGGACTGTAGCGGAATTACGCGCCAGTTATCCCAGTTACTTTATGAGCAAGAAAAAAATACAATTGACTCCAGAATTGGACGTGGATGCTCTTTTAAAGGCGATGCACAAAAAATATGAAGATGAGGACGTCTCTACCATTGATGGGGTAAAAATTGACTTTGAGGAGAATTGGGTGCATTTACGAAAATCAAACACAGAACCGATCATTAGGATTTATACCGAGGCAAAATCACAAACGGAAGCGGACCAGTTGGCAGACCGTATCATATTGGAAATAAAGACTATCGCAGGATTATAAACAAAAAATGGGCGTCCTAGACGCCCATTGTTATTTTCTTAAAATGTTGGGATTATTTTTCTGCAACCAGTTCCCCGGATTGCCAAACCCCTTTTTTGGTTATGGCCCCTTCACTATCAAATAAAGTTCCTTTACCATTCTTTTGGTTGTTCTTCCATTTACCGCTCCATTTTTGGCCTTCCGCATCGGTCAACGAACCCTTACCATGCATTTGGTGTTTTTTAAAAGCACCTTCATATTTACTGCCATCTGGCCACGTATAGGTGCCCTTACCACTTAAATTGGTGCCGGATAGGTCGCCAGAGTAGGTAGTGCCGTCAAACCAAGTAATGTTTCCTTTTACGTAACGTCCTAAAGAAACCTCAACATCAAAGGAAGCCCCTTCGATACTGAATGTATACCAACCGTCCGCAAGGTCTTTTATTTCTGGGTTGTAAGGAATTCTATTGAATTCTTGTGCTGTAAGGCTGCCCAATCCTGCAATTAAGAAGGCTAGGGCAAATACTAGTTTTTTCATATTGCTTTTGTGTTTGTTGTTTCTGTCGGTCAACAAAACAAAGAACTTACAAACTGGAAATACTTTTATTGGGAATTTATCATTTTGTCACGGATATAATGGCCTCTTTAACAAGGTCTTCGCGGGTCCAAACAATAAAATGGTTTTCCTCTTCCAAGGTCACTACAGTAAGGCTTTCTACATTGGTAAATGATTCTTGCATATAGCCAACATTGCTGTAAGGCACCAACTTATCCAATTTTCCGTGGATGATATGCACGTTTTGTGTAAGATATGGTAGTTCTGGTTGCATATCCCACAGCTCTTTTTTTAACCACCAAAGCTCATCGTTGGACGGCCGCAATGCACCGGGTACTAGATATTTGAAGGGAAACCAACGCAGCGGTTTTCGCCATTTTTCTGGCTTTTCCGCCTTTGGATCCAAAGCACCGGCCAAAATCAATAGATTTTGGTGTAATTCTGGTTGGTCCAGAGCCATTTTAACGATCAATGGCCCTCCATAAGAATGCCCTATTAAGGTTATTGGTTGTCCATTGGTTTTTACGGTCAAAAAATCATTGAGAATCTGTGCTTGGGTCGTTAGGTCTTGACTTTTTCTAAAGTCGCTATACCCAAATCCGGGACGATCTACCGCTATAATTCGATACTCTTTTAGCAAGGTGGAATCGATTAAATAATTCTTCCAAGCGTCCCAACTTCCCGGGGAGCCATGTACGAAAACAAGGTTATGTCCTCTAGCGTTACCAGTTTCTATATAATGTATGGTTTGATCTCTTACGCTAATGGAAGTATCTTTATAAGCTACTCCTTGCTCAGCAAAAAAGGCTTTTGCTTCTTTAGGGGAAGTACGTAACGTCATACAAGAATGTGCAAACAGCAAATAACCAAGGGCCAAGGTATACAGAATATAACGTTTTCTAAATTTCATAGCCCTTCCTTAATTTGGCTTTTTTGGCAAGCACTTTTGCCCGCTCCTCCTCCTTGCCTCTGTGTTTCCAGCGCTTATGGGTCCATAAATAATATGCAGGTTCTTCATGGATTTGACGTTCTGCCATTTTCAAGAAAGCGTTGGTAATTTCCCCTTTTTTTGTTGAGGGTGCTTCGGTGGTAATGGTCACGAAATCTGCCTTATAGTAGCCGCGTCTTACTTTAGAAACCTTTAAAAATACAACGGCTAAATCCATTTTCCGGGCCAAGGTCTCCGGACCATTGATAACAGGCACACGAATCCCCATAAATTCCTTCCAATATTGCGTACGGCTCATCTGCGGGGATTGATCACTAACCATACCAAAAATACCAACAATATTATCACGCTTATTTTTAACAATGGTTTTTACGGTTTCTTGTTGTGTGATTAATGTAGTATTCCATCGGGCACGCACTTTTCTGCTCCAAGCGTCAAAATACCTATTGCTAATTTTTGTGTACACCCCATAACCTTTGGATTTTACATGGTTGTTTATGCTCGTGTTCCATTCCCAATTGGCATAATGTGAACATACGACCAAAATACTTTTTTGCTTTTCCAATTCTTGTAGGAGTTCCACATTTGTTATGGCATATCTTTTGGCTATTTCAGATTTGGAAAGGCTTGTGGTTTTTACCATCTCCAAAAAGGAATCGCAGAGGTGTTTGTAAAACTTTTTGGAAATGCGTTTCTTTTCTTCAGTAGATTTTTCCGGGAAGACCAAAGAGAGGTTGTCGTACACCACTTTTCTTCGATACCCTATAATATGGTAAATAAGGTAAAACAGCACATCAGCAATACCATATATAATAGGGAAAGGTAGTTTTGAAATTACCCATAACCATGGATAAGCCAGTACAAAAACAAGCAGCTGCATCTAAAAAACGTCTAGGCAAATATAGCTATATTTGACCCTTAACTTACGTTGTTATGCATAAATTGGATATTGCTACCCTAGCCATTATTGCCGCTAATATTTTAGTGTCCCTCAAGGGTTTCAATGATCAAGGTTTCTTTGAACGATACAAATTTAGTATAGGGGGTATTAAAGCAGGGCAACGGGAACGGATGATTACTTCCGGTTTTCTGCATGTTGATATTTCGCATCTCTTTTTCAATATGCTTACCCTATATTTTTTTGCCCCTGTAGTAATGTCATGGTTTGGGGCTACAAAGTTTTTGATTATCTATATCATCAGTCTTGCCGCCGGTAGTTTGTTGGCCTTGTTTTTTCATAAGGACGAACCCTATTATAGCGCCGTTGGGGCAAGTGGTGCGGTTACCGGAATTCTATATGCAGCCATCCTGCTACAACCCAATATGCAATTGGGTTTACTTTTTATCCCCATTCCGTTACCAGCCTACGTCTTAGGTATTGGGTATTTATTGTATTCCATTTATGGTATGAAAAGCCGATTGGGGAATATTGGCCATACCGCACATTTTGGCGGGGCCATTGGGGGGTACGCCACAACGCTATTGTTTAAACCCAGTTTATTGGCCACGGACACCCTTATGGTCATCCTGTTAGCGTTACCTATTATTATACTTTTTATTTTGGGTAAACTAGGAAAAATCTAAATTTGTAGTACTTAACTTACTTCATTTCAATGCGTTGGTCGTCATTCATCGATCTGCCAACAATTTGATGCCTTTTTACAACATAAAATTGCCCAAGAAGGTCGTTCAATGGTATATTTATTTGACCAAATACTTACTATAATGTCCCAAACAAAAAAGTACCTACTACTTTTGACCGTTTTTGGAATGGCCCTTTCCTGTGCAGACGAAACCCGTATTTTTGAAAATCCAGAAGATGCTATTGTAATAGAACAAGATGTATCGGCATTGACCGGAAGCATCAGTTTTGACAATAGTGGAGTCATTGAGATTATAGGGGAACAGCCCGAAACAGGCACACGTTCCAGATTTATGGAAAATAAAGCAGGGGACTATCCTTTGACACTTGTGGGCACCGTAGCACCTCCGGCGGGCAGTAATCTTACCGCAACGGATGTTTTTATAGAGGGGGATTACGCATATGTTTGCTACAATAGCGTTGGTGAAGTATTTGCAGGAGCCATAGACATTATAGATATCAGTGACCCAGAATCCCCGTTTTTATCAGATAGGGCATTGACCAGTGATCAAGATTTGAACGCTTTACACTACCATAATGGATATTTGTATGTTGCAGGCGCATTGGATGCTGAACAGTCCGTTCTGGCAACGGCCAATTCCTTGGTGATGAAAATGGCAGTGTCCGGGGGTCGTTTCAATACCGCGGACCTTAGTTTAAACTACCAAGAAGGCTTTAACGCTACTGACGTTGCCGTGATGGACAATAGTTTGTTCGTTACCAGTGGTAAGGACGGATATATAGGAAAATATGATACCGATAGTTTTGAATTGATACAAGAAACGCCCTATGCGGATTTGCGCTCTTTGGATATTGACAATAGCAGTATTGCAGTGCTTGACGCCAGCGTTGGGGTACGCTTTTTGGATTCTAATTTTACAGAGACATCGCAGATTTCCATAAGCTCTGATTTTAGGGATGCGGATAAAAGGACCTTAGCATTCTCCAACGATAAGATCGTGGTTTCCGAAGGGGAGCGCGGAGCCGGCGTTTACAATGCCGCTACCGGAAGTTTTGTGGAGTACGTACCCATACCCATAACACCGGTGGGTGTTAGCACATCTGATATTGTAACTAATGCCGTAGCCTTTAATGACAACCTTTTGCTAATGGCCAATGGTGGTGCTGGTTTGAGTATCGCCAAAGAAAATGATACCATGGATGTTGTTGGGGTCATTGAATTGAGCGGTTCCATAAACTTTGTGGTCTCCAGGGGAAACTATGTGTTTGCTGCCTCTGGGCGTGAGGGCCTACAAATCATCCATTTCAACAAACCAAGTGCTGGTCTAATGGCAAGATGTGAAAGTCTGCCTGAATATGGGGACAGCGCAGACCTTTTAATAAATGGCGCTACCAATTTAGCCTTGAACAAGCCTGCGGTACAATCGTCAACCGGCTTTGGCGGAGTTGCCTCTAGAGCTGTGGATGGCAATACCAATGGGGTTTATCGTGCAGGAGCATCTACTACCCATACCCAAAATAGGCCAAATTCTTGGTGGCGTTTGGATTTGGGGGACTCCTATGATATTTCCTTGATCAGAATATTCAACAGAACTGATGCCTGTTGTACCACTCGTTTGGAAAATACAGAAGTTTTCATTGGTGATGTAGAGAGTTCAGACCCTTTGGATTATACCAAGGTGGGGAACTTAAATGCAGACACCCTGCAAGAGTTTTTGACCAATGTAAGTGGCCGATATATCCTTATCCGAAAAACCGATTCCAACTTTTTGAGCTTGACCGAAGTAGAGGTATATGAGCAGGAGGGCGGAGCCACACAAAGTGCCTTTAGAGGTGAAAAACGGCTTAACAGCATCCAAGTAGACGGTGATTTGCTGTTGTGTGGTGTTTGGACGGTCTTGGAAGAAGTGACCTTGGCCCAAAATGCGCTTTTTGAACTGAACGGAACCCTCATAGTGGCCAACAACAATAACAGACACAATGTAACCGTAGGTCAAGGGGCTACCCTAAGGTTAGAGGGGATAGAGGATTCCCGGGTTACCATTTGGGGAGACCTTGTTCTGGAGGAGAACGCTACCTTAGAATTCATTGGTAACAACAACATCATTACCGTACATGGCAATGTCATTAAAGCGGACTCTGCATCCATCCGTGGAGAGTTTGACGATGTATTGGGAAAATTTTAAAAGCTAAACTTAAACCTACTAGAATATGAAAAAGACTTTACTACAAAGTGCTATCCTTTCCATCTTACTTATTTCTTGTTCAGATACCACTACGGTATTTGAAACTACAGGAGATAGTTTCCAGGCCGAGACCAATACGGCCAAATTGACCAGCAGTATTGATTATTCCAATAGTGGCGTGCTGGACATACTTGGCGAACAACCATCAACCGACGGAAGAAGCAGATTTAGAAATGAGCAGGTGGGCAGATATCCATTAAGTCTTGTTGCCCAAATTCGTCCTCCTGAGGTTGCAGGGATATCAGAACTAACGGCCACACATGTGGTCATAGACAATGATATTGCTTTTGTTTCCTATAACATTGTTGGTGAGGAATATGGCTGCGCTGCAGATATTATCGATGTTAGCGACCCAGAGGTTCCCGTCTTAACGTCAAGGATATTTTCAGAAGTAATTGACCTTAACTCTGTAGCCTATGCCAACGGCATGGTCTACTTGGTTGGCGGTATCGATGCAGAGCAATCTGCAGATGCCACCGCAAATTCCATTATCATTAAAGTGGGCGTAGTCAACAATACCTTTGATCTTCAAGATATCACTTTTGCATTTCAAGAAGGGTTTAATGCCAATGATGTGGTTACCGATGGCAACAGTATTTTTGTAACCAGTGGCCGTGATGGTTATGTTACAGAATATAATGCCACTACCATGGAATTGCTTAATGAAACTGCATTTCCAGACCTACGTTCCGTAGCAACCCATAGTGGGACTTCCTTGGTTTTGGATGCCAGCTTGGGAATTCGATATCTTGACGATAACCTTATGGAAACTTCACAAATAAGTATCGATTCAGATTTTAGAAGTGCTGATAAAAGAACTTTGGACTTTGCCGGTGATAAAATAATTGTGGCAGAGGGTAGGAATGGCGCAGGGGTCTATGACTTTAATACAGGGGTTTTTCAAGAGTATATTCCTATTGCTAGCATCCCCAATAACACTATTGCATCGGATATTGTGACCAATGCGACCGCTTTTAACGAAGGAGTGATCCTTATGGCCAATGGTGGCGCGGGACTAAGTATTTCAAACGAGGAAAACAACACCATACAAACAGAAGGCGTTATTGAATTAGGCGGTTCCATCAACTTTGTGGCTTCTAAAGGAGACTATATTTTTGCGGCCTCTGGTAGGGAAGGCCTACAGATCATAAAGCTTAATCGCGCAAGTCCCAGTCTGCTTGCCAGGTGTGCCAATCTTCCCACCTACTCCGGGAACGCTGACCTCAATGTGAATGTTGGCCAAGATTTAGCCTTTACTGGACAGCAGCGCTTTAATAGTTTTAATATAAGCGGTTCTTTGTTGCTTTGTGGTTCATGGACCACTAGGGAAGACACCAATGTAAATGAAGATGCCCTTTTTGAAATGAATGGTATTTTTGTAAACGGAAGGAATAGAAGAAGGAGAAACTTGAATATTGCAGATGGTGCCACAGTACGAATTGAAGGGAGACTGGCCGTTTTTGGTGATATTATTATGGGAGAGAATTCAACGCTGGAATTTATTGGGAATGACAATAACGCCAATGTGTTTGGGCAGGTAATCAAAGCGGATTCCGCAGAAATTATCGGTGAGTTTACAGACGTACAGGACAAGTTTTAAATCTAGAGAACACATAAAAAAAGCCCTTGACTATCTTAGTCAAGGGCCTTTTACTTTTTTAACACATTGAGCTCTTTGCCTAAAGGCATAAAAGTGTTTCGCTATCCAATTATGGTAAATTTATTCCTTCTCAAAAATTTTAAGTATTGATAACCAATAGGTTAGTGTGGGTGTTGTTTTTTTAGGAGTCGAACTTCCCGTATACTTTGAATTTTGCAAAGGTGCCATATCCTTAGTTCAGTAACTCGGCAACTTTAGCTTCTAAAGCCGGTCCTCTTAGATTCTTGGCAACGATTACACCGTCTTCATCAAGCAAAAAAGCAGCAGGTATGGCATTGATGCCATACAATTGTGCTATGGGGTCCTGAAAATGCTGTAGGTTGCTTACATGGTTCCAGGCCAATCCATCTTCTTCGATGGCCTTTTTCCAGGCAGCGGCGGTTCTATCCAAAGAAACGCCAACAACATTTAATCCTTTGTCCTTATATTTTTCATATACCGAAACAATATTGGGGTTTTCTGCCCTACAAGGTTTGCACCAAGCAGCCCAAAAATCAACTAAGGTAACCTTGCCTTTAACATCGTTCAACGCCAATATGTTTCCTTCTGGGTTGGGCGCTGAAAAATTTGGGGCTTCGGAACCTACGGCAGTTACCTTCAATAACGCAATTTGTTGTTTTATGCGTTTCCCTGGCTTGGTCTCTTTAATCTCAGGGGTTAAGGTCTTATACAATTCCTCAACCTCCTTTATAGGAAGTGATTTGGAAGAGATTACCTTATCCAGTATCAGTGCTGCGATTAGGGCGTTAGGGTTTTCTTTTACAAAATCCAGTTCGTAGTTCTTGGCTTTATCCTGAAGTTCCAAATACTCGGTACGCAAGGATTCCATCATGGCGGTATCCTTTTCGGCCCTTGCCCGTCCAAAATCTTCGTTCATGGAACGTGACATGGAACTCAACCTACGGGATTCTTCCAAATAGGTCATGAACATTTCATTTTGCTCGGTCCCTTTTAAATTAGAAAACGCTAAACTATCTTTTTGTGCCGTAAAGGAAATCGTACCGTTTTCCAAAATAATGGGGGCACTTCCGCGCACACCATCAAAAAACAGATAGTACATTTTAGGAACGGTGTTCTTTCCGGTAAACGCAAAAACCCCATTTTCTATCGTAGTGGTATCTACTTCCACTAAACTCCTTGAGACGGAATCCGTAGTTTTTAGAAAAACTTGGGTACCGTTCTCCAAATCGCCCCGTAATTCCCCATTGACCACATATCCTTCTGGGGTTGTTCCACAGGATGCTATTAGTATCACTACCAATAGTACTGTTAATTTTTTCAACATAATTCTTGATTTTAGCCAAAGGTAGGGATATTGCCGGGCAAAAAAAAAGCGCTGGAAAAACCAGCACTTTTTAAAATCGTTACTTCCTTTTTTAAAATTGATACCGGAGCCCCAGTGCAAAATCAAACAGGAAATCATTATCAAAACCATCAAAACCAATAAGCCCTATTTCTGGCCGGATATCGATGGAAATGAGCAAAGGAATATCAAAATCGTACTCAATACCAAGATTTCCTGCGGCAAAAACAAAAAGTCCGTCGTTATCATCATTGATATCGAAATTGGCACTGCCCAATCCGCCTCCAAACCCGTAATACCAATTAAATCCGCCATCAATATTGTGCACCCATTGGTAAACTCCCGCCAGTTTAAAGGCACTAAATTCCCTACTGTTTCGGATACCAAGGTCAAACTCCGCTCTATTGTACCTTCCAATTGACTTTTGATAGGAAATCTCCGCCCCAAAACCGTCACTATCCCCCAAACGTAAACCTAGGGTGTGTTCAGAGATGTTCTGGGCGCTTACCAGTAGTGTTGTAAAAAACAAAAGTGTCGTAAAAATCGTGCTAATCTTCATAAGTTGTTCTTTAAGTTCAAAATTAAGAATAGTTTTGTCCTGATTATAATATATAACCCAACCCATCGACCAAAAATTGTTCCAAATTGGATAAATCGCAACTTTTACAACTTTCCAAAGCCATCTCCGGAGATGTGCTGGATGACCAATTGACCAAAGCACTTTATGCAACGGATGCTTCGGTGTATCGCAAAATACCACAAGCGGTAGCCTTCCCAAAAGGGGTGGAAGATTTAAAAAAACTGGTGCAATTTGCTTCAAAAAACCGTATTGGGTTAATTCCTAGAACGGCAGGGACTTCTTTAGCGGGGCAATGCGTCGGCGAAGGTATCATAGTAGATACCTCTAAGTATTTTACTCGGATATTACATTTGGACAAAGAAAAGAAGCAGGTTACCGTAGAACCTGGAGTGGTGCGTGATGAGCTCAATCGGTATTTAAAACCATTCGGTTTATTTTTTGGACCTAATACCTCTACCTCAAACAGGTGTATGCTAGGTGGAATGGTAGGGAACAACTCCTCCGGTACGACATCCATCCAATATGGGGTAACCCGGGATAAGGTGATAGCGATGAAAACCATCCTTTCTGATGGTAGTGAGGCCATATTTTCGGCAATCGACACGGATACCTTTAAGAAGAAAAGCGCGGAGCCTACTTTAGAAGGCAACCTCTATGCTACGATCTTGCAAGAGCTTTCAGATACTGCCACGGCGGCAGAAATCACTAAGGAGTTTCCAAAGCCACAGATTCATCGTAGAAATACCGGCTATGCCGTAGATGAGCTTTTGAACAGTACGATTTTTGAGACCAAAGCTCCTGCATTTAATATGTGTAAATTGCTTTCCGGCAGCGAAGGCACCTTGGCCCTGACCGCGGAAATTACCTTGCAGTTGGACGAATTGCCCCCAACGCATGCTGCTATGGTAGCCACACACTACCATTCCTTGGAAGATTGCTTGAGTGATGTGGCACCGGTTATGGAACATTCCCTTCACCTTTGTGAAATGATGGATAAGGTCATTCTGGATTGTACCAAAAACAACCGACAGCAGCTGGCCAACCGATTTTTTGTGGACGGGGACCCCGCCGCAATTTTAATGTTGGAACTTAAAGCATCGTCTGAAGAGGCATTGGAAAAAGAAATCAAGAAATTGCAAAAGACCATAGCCCAATCTGGTTTAAGTTACGCCAACCCCGTGCTCTACGGGGCGGACATACAGAAGGCCATAGAATTGCGTAAAGCGGGCTTAGGGCTTTTGGGCAACATGGTCGGCGATAAAAAAGCCGTCGCTTGTATTGAGGATACTGCAGTAGCCTTGGAAGATTTAAAGGATTTTATTGGCGAGTTCACCCAAATTATGGAAGGGTATCAACAGAGCGCGGTCTACTATGCCCATGCCGGGGCGGGGGAGTTGCACTTAAGGCCCATCCTTAACCTAAAAAACGCTGAAGACGTTAAACTTTTTAGGGCCATTACCACTGATGTTGCCAAACTCACCAAAAAGTATAAAGGTAGTTTTAGTGGAGAACATGGGGACGGTATCGTAAGGGCAGAATTTATCCCATTAATGCTTGGAGAAGCGAATTATGAGCTGTTAAAGCGGATAAAAACCGTGTTTGACCCTTTGAATATTTTTAATCCGGGGAAAATTGTGGATGCCTTTCCCATGGATGAATCCCTGCGGTATGAAGTAGATAGAACGGAGCCTAAAGTGGACACTTTGCTTGATTTTTCAGATAGTGAGGGCATCCTTAAAGCTGCCGAAAAGTGCAATGGTAGTGGGGACTGTCGCAAGAGTCACCATATGAAAGGGGGTATGTGCCCCAGTTATCATGCCACCCAAAATGAAAAGGATACCACAAGGGGCAGGGCCAATGCCCTACGGGAATTTTTGACCAATTCGCAGAAACCCAACCAATTTGACCATAAAGAGTTAAAAGAGGTTTTTGATCTATGTCTTAGTTGTAAGGCGTGTGCCAGCGAATGCCCCAGTAATGTGGATATCGCTACACTAAAAGCTGAATTTTTATACCAATACCAAGAAACCAATGGCTACGGTTTTAGGTCCAAACTGTTTGCCAATAGTACAAAATCCAATGCCCTGGGAAGCAAAGTAGCCACGCTTACGAATGGCGTTTATGAAGCTCCCCTCTTGGGCAATTTACTTAAAAAAGTGGCTGGCGTTGCCCCGGAGCGCAGTTTGCCCAGAGTATATAGTGTTAGTTTTGATAAAATACTACAAAAATTTAAAAACCAGTTTATTACGAATAATAAAAAAGTTACTTTTTATTTGGATGAATTTAGCAAATACCTGGATGTTGACATGGCGACGGATGCCTTGTTTCTATTATGTAGGTTAGGCTATGATGTACAGCTTTTTTATGCAGAAAGTGGGCGTACGTACATCTCCAAGGGTTTTTTAAAGGAAGCCAAAGCTTTGGCCTTGAAAAATCTGGACAAACTAAGACCTATGCTAGAGGAGGGGATTCCCATTATTGGTTTGGAACCTTCGGCCGTTCTAACGTTTAGGGACGAATACAAGCGTTTCCATAACGATACTGCAATCCAACAAAAATTAAATACCCAAGCGCTGCTCATAGAGGAGTTTTTAGCCAAGGAAATTGCAGCAGGACATATCACTTCCCAACAGTTTACCAAGGAAGTCAAAGAGGTCAAGATCCATGTGCACTGCCATCAAAAGGCCTTGTCCAATCAAAAAGTAACTTTTGACGTACTTAACTTGCCCCAGAATTATAAGGTCACTTTAATTCCATCTGGCTGTTGTGGTATGGCAGGGTCCTTTGGTTATGAAAAGGAACATTACAAAACCAGTATGGCCATTGGGGAACTTAAGCTTTTCCCCGCGGTTCGGAAAAGTAATCCAGAGACGCTCATTGCGGCAAATGGCACAAGTTGTAGGCATCAAATTATGGATGGCACGGGCAAAAAGGCCTTACACCCCGTCAGCATCTTGCGACAGGCCCTCTTGGTCTAAGGTGTTCAAATCTTCCCCAAATTTTGGGAATTCGCCTTCGACCTCTAGTTCTTTTTTACTAGTGATCGAGGCGATAAGCTCATTCATATCCATTTCCTTAAGTTCTTCATCCGCAAAGAAAGGGGAGAGTTTATCATGGTTATAATGATAAATACGCCAACGTTTAAAGGAATATTCCAAGGCGGTCAGGTTTTCCACCCAATCCCCAGAATTCAAATAAATCGTTTTTCCAAACCTATTGGTATGGATTTCTTTTTTAGGCTGATGGATATGCCCACATATCACATAATCAAAATGGTTTTCTATGGCCAAATCTGCCGCCGTTCGTTCAAAATTATGAATATACTTTACCGCACCCTTGACACTGTTTTTAATCCGTTTGGAAAGGGAATAGCGTTCCCTGCCCATTTTAAGCAAGCACCAATTCATCCAGCGGTTGATCAAAATAAGAAAATCATAACCATACGCCCCTAATTTGGCCAACCACTTGGCGTTCTGGATGCTTACGTCAAAAACATCGCCATGAAAAATCCAAGCTTTCTTTCCATCCAACCCTAAAACCAACTTATTGGCAATATGCACTTGCCCCATGGTGGCGGGAGCAAATTTTCGCAACATTTCATCATGGTTTCCCGTAATGTAATGGACTTCCGTGCCTTTGGAGGCCATTCCTATAATTTTCCGCAATACTTTTAAGTGGGAGGGTGGAAAATAACGTTTCTTAAACTGCCAGATGTCAATAATATCCCCATTGAGCACCAATTTTTTAGGTTGTATGCTGTTTAGGTACGCCAGTAATTCTTCGGCATGACATCCGTAGGTACCCAGGTGTACATCAGAAATTATAACAAGTTCAAGTTTTCTTTTTTTCAAATCGGCCTGTTTTCAAAACAAAATAAAGGCTAAAGCGCATGTTTTGTGTCAATTAGAAGTCAAGTGTTGCTAAGCTAAATGTTAAATAAATGACAGAAATAGGTGCTAATGTTTCCAAATCTTTAAGTGCTTTTCTATAAGCAGGATAAAAATTACCTTTGCCAGCTTACAAGCAAGCACTATGGCAGGGAATTCTTTTGGTACACTTTTTAGACTGACGACCTTTGGAGAATCGCATGGCAGGGCCTTGGGCGGTATCGTTGATGGGTGTCCTGCAGGAATCACTTTGGACGTAGAGGCCATACAAAAGGAACTGAACCGAAGGAAACCGGGGCAGTCTGCTATTGTGACCCAACGCAAGGAACCGGATACCGTGGAGATTTATTCCGGGTTGTTCGAAGGAAAAACAACAGGTACCCCTATTGGATTTGCCATCCATAATACCAATCAAAAGTCCAAGGACTATTCACATATCAAAGATTCTTATAGGCCGTCGCACGCAGACTATGTGTACGATAAAAAATATGGGTTTCGGGATTATAGGGGTGGCGGACGTAGTTCTGCCAGGGAAACGGCCAGTAGGGTCGTTGCAGGGGCCATTGCCAAACAAATGCTCTCCGAAATCAAAATAACGGCCTATGTTTCCCAAGTTGGGGACCTAAAAATGGATAAAAACTATGCTGAACTTGATTTTAATGAAATTGAGAACAACCCCGTTCGTTGTCCAGATCCAAAAATGGCCGCCGAAATGGAGAGGTACATCAAATCCATTAAAAAAGAAGGGGATACCATTGGCGGTGTAATCAGTTGCGTGGCCCAAAATGTGCCTATTGGCTTGGGGGAACCTGTTTTTGACAAACTCCACGCAGAATTGGGTAAGGCCATGTTGAGCATCAATGCCGTAAAGGGCTTTGAATATGGTAGCGGCTTTGCTGGGGTACGTATGAAAGGAAGTGCGCATAACGACCAATACAATGCGGATGGTAGTACCAAGACCAATTTAAGCGGTGGCGTACAAGGCGGTATTTCCAACGGGATGGATATTTATTTCAATGTTGCTTTTAAACCCGTAGCCACGGTCTTACAAGGCTATGAGACCATTACCAAAGACGGTGAAATGGTCCAGACCCAAGGCAAAGGACGCCATGATCCCTGCGTAGTCCCCAGGGCAGTTCCCATTGTAGAGGCCATGACGGCTTTGGTATTGGCAGACTATAGTTTATTGGCCCGTACCAATAGGATCTAGCTTGGCCAATAGCCATCCTTACATTTCGATATTCTTGCTTTAAATGCTATCTTACCGCATAAATTTTGACTATGCGTAAACTGGAATTGCACTGGAAAATCCTGATTGGGATGGTTCTAGGACTTCTTTTTGGTTATATCATGACCGGAGTGGAAGGTGGGGGAACCTTTGTTTCCAATTGGATCAAACCCTTGGGAACCATTTTTGTTAAACTCCTAAAACTGATTGCCATCCCCCTCATATTAGCCTCCTTGGTGAAAGGAATTTCAGATTTAAAGGACATTTCCAAGTTTAGGAATATAGGTGTCCGTACCATTGCCATTTACATGTGTACCACTTTGGTGGCTATTGTGTTAGGCTTGCTATTGGTGAATATCATCCAACCCGGCGATGGAATTTCTGAGGAGACCATTACAAAACTTACGGATACCTATGTCAACGACAGCGGGGTGACTTCAAAACTAAAAACCGCTTCCATGCAAAAATCCAAAGGACCGCTGCAGTTTTTAGAAGATATGGTACCCGATAATGCCATTGCCGCAATGAGCAATAACAGATTGATGCTACAAGTCATCTTTTTTACCATATTCCTTGGCATTTCTATATTGCTGATTGGTGAAAAAAGGGCCAAACCCCTCAAGGATTTCTTTGATTCCCTAAACGACGTGGTGCTCAAAATGGTCGATTTGATCATGTTAACGGCACCTTTTGCCGTATTTGCGCTATTGGCCAATGTGGTGGTATCCGCGGGAGACCCAGAATTATTGGTAGCCCTATTGAAATATGCCGGAGTAGTGGTTCTTGGTCTATTGATAATGATCGTATTTTATGGCATTTTGGTTACCGTCTTTACCAAGAAAAACCCCTTTTGGTTCTTAAAGCAGATGAGTCCTGCCCAATTATTGGCCTTTTCTACTAGTTCCAGTGCGGCTACCTTACCTGTTACCATGGAAAGGGTAGAGGAACACATTGGAGTGGATAAAGAAGTCTCCAGTTTTGTATTGCCCGTTGGGGCAACCATCAATATGGATGGCACCAGTCTTTACCAAGGCGTAGCTGCGGTTTTTATTGCCCAAGCTTTGGCCTTTGATTTGCCTTTGTCGGAACAATTGACCATTGTGCTCACCGCACTTTTGGCCTCTATTGGTACTGCTGCGGTACCGGGGGCGGGCATGGTGATGCTGGTTATCGTTTTGGAGTCCGTGAATTTCCCGCCGGAAAAATTGGCTATTGGTTTGGCATTGATTTTTGCGGTGGACAGGCCCTTGGACATGTTTAGGACCGTAGTGAATATTACCGGTGATGCCACCGTTTCCATGCTGGTAGCCAAATCCGTTGATAAGTTGGGAAAACCCAAGCCAAAAAACTGGGACGACCATTATGAGGACGTGAAATAACAGAATAGCCTCGTTTTTTTTAGATTTTTAGATATCATAACGCACTTTATTTGACTTGAATCAATACAACCCGTATCTTCTTGCTCACTTAAACGAGCCGATACTATGAATATCTGTTTTTTAATGTATCCTTGGGAAGACATTGACCCAGAAAACGATACCAGTTTAGCATTAATACACGAATGTGTAAAGCGTAACCATGGGGTTGCCCTGTGCAGCCCAGCCAACCTTACCATTAGAAATAGTGTAACTAATGCTTTTTGTACTGTAGTCAATCGTATGGATAAGGTATCCAGCAGCCTAAAAACCTTCTACAAACAAGCCACGCTAAGGGAAGAAATGTTGCCACTGGCAGGTTTTGATGTGATCTTTATGCGTGCGAACCCACCTTTAGACCCTATAATGCTGAATTTTTTGGATTCGGTCAAGGATGATGTGTTCATTGTAAACTCGCTGCAAGGGATTCGGGAAGCGAACAACAAACTCTATACGGCCGCTTTTGGGGATAGCCATAGCAATATCATTCCGGCGACCCATGTATCAAAAAACAAGAATTATCTGGTCAAACAAATCAAGGAATCCGCATCCGATAAGATGATTTTAAAACCCTTGAACGGCTTTGGGGGTTCTGGGGTCATCTTGATAGAGAAATCGGCCATGTCCAATATAAAATCCTTGCTTGACTTTTATGTAACCAACTCAGATGGAAGCTCTAACTATGTGATACTTCAAGAATATATTGAAGGTGCTGATCAAGGCGATGTCCGTATCTTATTATTAAATGGAGAACCTATAGGCGCCATGAAAAGGGTGCCCGGAAGCGATGACCATCGGTCCAATGTTTCCGCAGGGGGCTCCGTTGCAAAGCATACCCTTACTAAAGAAGAAAAAGCCCTATGCAAACAGATAGGACCAAAATTGGTAAAGGACGGCCTCTATTTTGTGGGGATAGATGTCATCGGGGGGAAACTGGTGGAGGTCAATGTGATGTCCCCAGGAGGCGTCACCTATATGAACAAAGTGTACAAGACCAAAATTCAGTGCAAGGTCATCGATTTTGTAGAAAGTAAGGTACTGGACCAATTGGAGGCCTTTAACAGAAGGTCACGTTTACGCAATGAGGTGGCCAATGCGTAGGCTTGAAGTACATAGCATTATTGACCTCATTAAAAATGAGGAGTGTTTTGAAGCCGTATCCGAAGATTATTCCTTCACCCTAAAAATAGAGGATTACGCACCCCATGTTTGTGGAGCGGTGCATGACGGACACCAGTTTAGGCAGTCCCTTTGGGAGGATTGCCTGCATACGGAATACGAACGTTGGTATGAAGAGGACCCCTGTACCAAACAAATGGTACAATCACACCCCATAGTCATTTCTGGCTGCGACAGCCGTTTTGAATACGATTTGAATCGCGCTCCGGATACCGCTATTTATTCCGATGCGTGGGGCAAACAGCTATGGAAAAAGCCACTATCCGATTTTGAAAAGTATCTAAGCTTGGAAAAGCATAGTAATTTTTATAAAGTGGTACATGCGCTACTGGAAAAATTGCAAGAAAAATACCAAAAGGTATTGGTTTTTGACATGCACAGCTACAACTGGAAACGTTGGGATAGGGAAGTGCCTACTTGGAATTTAGGCACCAAGAACATTGATAACCATCGATTTGGTAGGATGGCAACCGAATGGTCCAAAAAACTGGGAACCATAGCTTTACCCTACGGATTACCACAAAGCTCCTTGATTAATGACACCTTCCAAGGAAACGGGTATTTTTTAAAATACATCACCACAAACTTTAAAAACACCTTGGTTTTGGCGACGGAGATTGCCAAAGTTTATTGTGATGAACTTACGGGAGTTATCTACCCGGAAGTCGTTGCTGCCGTGGAACAACAGTTAAAAGATTTGATACCTTTGCAGTCCAAAGCGTTTCAATACTCCAAATGATTCAAACCAAGCCGATAGCAGCTTTACAACTGGAATACCCAGAGCTTTTTGAAATTGATGCCAATCTAGATCGCTTGGTAAAGCGGATAGAGCTTTTGGCGTACATCAACCCGCTTAATATTGAAAAGGAAAAACAGCGCTTTTTTGCTTCTAAATATACCATTGAACCAAACTTCAAATACCCCAAGCTGAAGTTCAATCCTTATAAACTGCATCGTTTGTTCTTTTCGCAACGCTTGGAGCGTATTCAAGATGATCGTTTACGTAAGTTGTACCAAGATGTTATTTACCATTATGCCAATATGGTGCAATGCATTGAAACCATAGGCCGTGGGAAGCATTTTTACTACAATTCCTTACGGGTTTTTGGTACCCCAACGGAAAAGGATGTCCAAAATGCACGCTTTATTCTCCATTACGCCAATGAACCGGACTCCGCGGATATGGAAAAAGTACATACCCCAGAGGAGGCAAAGCAGTATTTTGAAAATTTCATTAGTCGGTATAATTTTCCATTGCGCATCAAGTTTTCTACCAATATTGCGGCGGACGCCATGGTAAGCAATAGCACACAGACGTTATATATTAAGAAAAACACCAAATTCAGTAAGAATCAATTGCTTACTCTGGCCAACCATGAGATAGGGGTGCACTTGGTGACCACGTTTAACGGTATGGCGCAGCCCTTAAAGGTATTCTCCAACGGCTTGCCCAAAAATGTAGAAACCCAAGAAGGTTTGGCCGTGTTTAGCGAGTATATGGGAGGCGCGCTCACCCTAAAACGACTCAAAGAACTGGCGTATCGCGTTATTGCGTCGGATAGTTTGATCAAGGGCTATAGCTTTGCGGATACCTTTGATTTGATCCATGGCCAATACAAATTGAACAAACACGAGGCCTATAGCATTACCCTTAGGGTCCATAGGGGTGGAGGGTTCACCAAAGACCGCCTCTATTTAAGCGGTTTGCGTAAAATTTATCAACGCTACCAGCGTGAAGAAAGTTTGGATATCCTATTATCCGGGAAAGTATGCTTGGATATGGAGGAAGATATGAAGTACTTAAAACAATTGGGATTAGCAACACCTATCAAACACCGAAGCTTGTCTTTTCAGCAAAAATTGAATACCAATTCCACCTTGGATTTTATATTGAATAATTTAAAGTGATGGGACTTCGACTGATTTCGTGCAACGAAATTGTATCGAGAAGTACTTACAGGAAAAGTATGCTTGGATATGGAGGAGGACATGAAGTACTTAAAACAATTGGGATTAGCAATACCGATCAAACACCGATGCCTGTCTTTTTAGCAAAAATTGAATACCAATTCCACCTTGGATTTTATATTGAATAATTTAAAATGATGGGACTTCGAGTGATTTCGTGCAACGAAATTGTATCGAGAAGTACTACCCCAAAAACTTCCCCTGCAACTCTGGAGTTGGCACCATACAAGCCTCTTGTTTACCGTACCAA
>CALGQU010000191.1 GCA_937959125.1 uncultured Croceitalea sp. | reverse complement strand
CCGTTCTAAAAGTATATACATCGTACATGGCCGGGTTCTCTAGGTATTCAGCTACCTGGGCATCACCTTGTTTTTTAGCGTAGAAACCAAAAGCGATTAAAACGGCAATAAGACCAAGACCGGAATATTTCCAAATAGGGGTTTTAACCTGACTTTTAAAATTTTTGTAAGCCAATTTCCCATCCTCGTTCAGTTCGTTTTTCTTGAAACCCTTATGGCAATTGCGGCATTCAAAAATTCCTGTATTCCCGGCTGGAAACAAAGGAATCCAAAAAATATGCACATGACGGCCATATACGCTGGCGGTCATCTGGTTTTGGGTTTCACAATTTGGGCATTTTACATTAGGTAAATTGGCACTTTTTAAATGGGTAGAACGGTATCCGTAAACAATCATCTGGTTGGTTTTTATAGTTGTTAAACGTAGTTTTAACAATTTTGTTTTACAATGCAACCGGACAAAAGTCTTAGAAATAAGACAGTTATACCTCCCTGAAAACCGGTAAAAATGGAGACCAATAAAGCCTATTACATGGTTCCTCTATAACACTTCCAACTTGGCAAACCGCAGCAGGAGTTTTTTGATATCTCCCCTATCAAACTTAATTTCCGCTTTTTTGTCATTGCCCACACCTTCGATTTTCAATACCTGTCCTTTACCAAAACGGGTATGGTTGACAAGGGCCCCTTCTACTAAATTGGGATCTAGGCTTCCACTGGCTTTGGAAGGGTTGGAAAGGGTTGGTTTTAACTTGCGTAATTTGCGAAGCTGGTTCTCATTGGGTTGGTTAACACTTGGCGGTGTGCCGCTTTTTGGTTTTATTTGGCGCAGTTTGGATTTGTCCACTTCCCCAAAAATATCGGCATTAATCATGGATTTATACCGATAACCATCATTTACCGGGGTTAGGTTCTCCACATATTGCTCTTCAATTTCTTCTAAGAACCGACTGGGTTCCGCATCTATCAATTTACCCCAACGGTAACGGTTTTGGGTATAGGTAAGATAGGCTTGTTTTTCCGCTCGGGTAAGGGCTACATAAAACAACCTTCGCTCTTCCTCCAGCTCGGATCGGGTATTCATGCTCATGGCTGAGGGGAATAGATCTTCTTCCATCCCCACGATATACACGTAAGGGAATTCCAATCCTTTGGCCAAGTGGATGGTCATTAAGGCGACACGGTCATCATCACCGGTATCTTTGTCCAAATCGGATGCCAAGGCCACATCTTCAAGAAATTCGGTCAGACTTCCGGTGGCATCGGCCAATTCTTTTTGTCCTTCTACAAAATCCTTGATACCATTGAGCAATTCTTCAATGTTTTCCATCTTACCAATACCTTCTGGAGTGCCGTCTTTCTTAAACTCCAACAACAATCCGGTTTTTTTGGCAACATGCTCTGCTAAGGCAAACGCATCCGATGCTTCGTTCATTATTTGGAAGCTTTTGATCATGGTCACAAAATCTTCCAACTTTCTAGTGGTACCGCTATTGATTTTTAATTGTAGTTTGGGCAAGTTCTCTATCACCTCAATGATGGAACGCCCATAATGATTGGCCGCAACCGTAAGTTTATCAACGGTGGTCTGCCCTATGCCACGTGCCGGAAAGTTGATAATCCGTTTTAAGGCCTCCTCATCCTTTGGGTTGATTACCAGTCGTAAATAGGCCAGGACATCTTTAATTTCTTTCCGTTGATAGAAAGAAAGTCCTCCATAAATACGGTAGGGAATATCACTTTTGCGCAGGGCGTCTTCAATGGCCCGCGATTGCGAATTGGTGCGGTACAATACGGCAAACTCCCCATTTTGCATCTGTTGCTGCATTCTGTGTTCAAAAATGGAGGCGGCCACATAGCGCCCTTCCTCGGCATCCGTGACACTGCGATGGATCTTTATCTTATTGCCTTCATCATTGGAAGTCCAAACCACTTTTTCTAGCTGGTTCTTGTTCTTGGCAATAATGGAATTGGCAGCGTTTACAATGTTTTTGGTAGAGCGATAATTTTGTTCCAACCGATACATGCCCACATCATCATAATCACGTTGGAAGTTTAAAATGTTATTGATATTGGCCCCGCGAAAGGAATAGATACTTTGGGCATCATCCCCAACCACGCAGATATTCTGATACCTATCCGACAGCGCCTTAACAATAAGGTATTGGGAGTGGTTGGTATCTTGGTACTCATCTACCAGGATATATCGGAACCTATCTTGATACTTCATCAATACTTCCGGAAAACGGGTCAGCAATTCATTGGTCCGCAGCAGAAGATCATCAAAATCCATAGCCCCTGCCTTAAAACAGCGGTCCACATAGTTTTGGTAGATTTCCCCCAATCGTGGTCGTTTGGCCATGGCATCCGCTTCTACCAATTCCGGATTTTGGAAATATGCTTTTACTGTAATCAAACTGTTCTTATAGGAAGAAATACGGTTCTGCACCTGTTTGTATTTGTAAATATCCTTATCCAAGCCCATTTCCTTAATAATGGCAGCGATAAGACGTTGGGAATCTTGGGTATCGTAAATGGTAAAATTGCTGGGATACCCTAGTTTATCCCCATCAAAACGGAGGAGCTTGGCAAAAACGGAATGGAAGGTTCCCATCCATAGGTTCTTTGCTTCAGAATTCCCCACAATATCCGCAATACGCTTTTTCATTTCACGTGCGGCCTTATTGGTGAATGTGAGGGCCAGAATATTAAAAGAATCTACGCCCTTCGCCATAAGATGGGCAATTCTATAGGTCAATACCCGGGTTTTACCGGATCCCGCACCGGCAATGACCATTAACGGGCCATCTTTATGTAAAACCGGGCCTCGTTGGGCATCATTCAATCCTTTTAAATACGTAGGGGTTTCTTCCACAAGCAAAATCTCAAAAAGGTGAAATTAGCCAATCTACGCCGTATGTTGAAATGAAGCTTTAAATACTTTTGAACAGCAAACGGAATTTTAGTAAGTTTTGGATATATTTATGCACTTAGCATGATGAAGTATCTAAATTTAGTCGTTGGGATAATTGCAATAGCCACTGTGATATACAGCTTGTTTTATCCGCAGGATTCCCCCAGTATTTTTATGTTCGAGGTGAACATTTGGGTATATCGCTTGTTTTGGGCCTTTATCGCTATTTCCTGTTTAATGGGCTTTTTTCAACAGAAGTCCAAAAAAAACAACAATGCTTAAAAAAAGTAGTATCCTTTTCTTCTTGGCTAATCTTGCATTGGTCAGCATGCTTTTTGGTCAAGAAAAAGCTGCAGGGCCCATTATACAGGATTACGGCAAGGTATGGAAGATTGATGCACCGGATTATAACATCGATAAGGATGCTTCCCTAAAAGTGGTCTTTGATATCATGAACAGTCCAGAAGACCCTACTGAACGTAATGGAAGTATAGAAACCGCTGCCCGCTTTTTAAACATGCATGCCCAAAGTGGGGTTTCCTTGGAAAATATGAAAGTAGCATTGGTCGTCCATAATAAAGCTTCTAAAGATATCCTTCTTAATAAAGCCTATCAAGAACGCTATGGCATGGACAATCCCAATGCAGAAATGGTACGACAGTTGCTTGATGTAGGGGTTCAATTTATTTTTTGTGGACAATCATCACGATCACGGAATTTTCCCATGGAAGATACTTTGGATGGGGTACAACTCTCCCTTTCCGCAATGACAGCATTGATACAATTACAGAACGAAGGCTATCGCCTTATAAAATTTTAATCTCGAATACATATGAAAAAAGTAGTAACACTAGCTTTTGGTCTTTTAACGACCATGGTATTTGCCCAAGGCCCCAATCTTACAAAAGATTATGAAAAGATTGAGGGGAAAGTAATCGAATGGCGGCATGATATCCATGAAAACCCAGAACTTGGGAACAGGGAATTTAAAACCGCGGAAAAAATAGCAAAACACCTAAAATCATTGGGCATTGAAGTACAGACTGGTGTAGCCCATACCGGGGTTGTTGGCGTATTAAAAGGTGATAAACCCGGAAAAACCATAGGCCTTCGTGCAGATATTGATGCACTGCCCGTTACGGAACGTAATGACTTGCCCTTTAAATCAACGGTAACCTCTGAGTTTCTTGGGGAAAAAGTGGGTGTTATGCATGCGTGCGGGCATGATACGCACACGGCTATTTTAATGGGAGTTGCAGAGGTACTTTCCAAAAACAAGGATAAAATAAACGGTACGGTAAAATTTATCTTTCAACCGGCAGAAGAAGGACCGCCACCAGGAGAAGAAGGTGGCGCCTTGTTGATGGTCAAAGAAGGTGTCATGAAAGATGTGGATGCTATTTTTGGACTTCATATCAACTCCCAAACCCCTATCAATACCATAAAGTACAAGTCTGGGGGAACCATGGCCGCAGCACAAAGCTTTACTATTAAGGTAAAAGGAAAGCAAAGCCACGGATCACAGCCATGGTCTGGCGTGGATCCCATTTTGATCAGTGCCAAAATCATAGATGGATTGCAAACCATTATCAGTAGGGAAACGGAACTTACCAATGAAGCTGCCGTAATTACCGTAGGCAAAATTAAAAGTGGGGTGCGTTTCAACATTATTCCAGAAAGTGCAGAGATGATAGGGACCATAAGGACTTTGGATTATGACATGAAGGATAAGTTGAACAAGCGTATGGTGGAGATGGTGGAGACCATTGCAAAAGCATACGGCGGAACGGCTACATGCGAAATTAACGATGCCACCGATATCACTTACAACGACCCGGCATTGGTGACCCAAATGCTGCCTACTTTGGAGCGGGTTGCCGGCAAGGATAATGTGGTCATCCAGAAAGCGATTACAGGTGCAGAGGACTTCTCCTATTTTCAACGCGAAGCACCCGGGTTCTTTTTCTTTTTAGGGGGAATGACCCCGGGCAATACGGAGTCCTTTCCGCACCATACCCCAGATTTTTTGATTGATGATGCCGGAATGCAATTGGGGGTAAGAACATTAACGGAAATGACATTGGACTATTTAAGTAAGTAGTTATAAGCATCTGTATTTTATTATTTTAAAAATTTACCGTTAAGTGCTACACTTGGTCAACGGAAACATTTGATATGGAAATAATGACGTCTTTTTTAACAAGTATTCCTTGGTGGGCCTATATTGTTGTAGGATTGGTCTTAGTGGCTATTTGGGATATTTTTTTACAACGCTCCCATACCATTAAGCACAACTATCCGGTTGTGGGGCATTTGCGGTATTGGTTAGAGAGCATTGGTCCGGAAATGCGGCAGTATTTTGTAGCAAACAATCGTGAGGAATTGCCTTTTAACCGTATTGAAAGGGGTTGGATCTATGCATCTGCAAAAAAGGAAAATAATTATGAGGGTTTTGGAACGGATCGGGATATCTATGCCCATCACCATATTTTTGTAAAAAACGCCATGATCGGGTACCAAGCCCCGGATGGGCATCCCAATCGCAATGATCCTTATTTTCTGCCATGTGCCAAGGTTATCGGTGCCTACAATAAAAGGGAAAAGCCTTTTAGGCCCGCTTCGGTCATCAACATATCCGCCATGAGTTTTGGTTCTTTATCGGCGGCAGCAGTAAGTGCAATGAACCAAGGTGTCCTTAAATCCGATGCCTATCATAATACAGGGGAAGGAGGCCTGTCTCCCTACCACAAACAGGGTGGTGATGTTATCTTCCATTTTGGTACGGGCTACTTTGGTGTACGTACCCCCGATGGTAATTTTTCATTGGAAAAAATGAAGGCCTTGGTTGCCAAAAACCCATGCATCAAAGCTATAGAAATCAAACTTTCCCAAGGTGCCAAGCCGGGAAAAGGCGGGGTATTGCCAGGAGCCAAAATCTCCAAGGAAATCGCGGAAATACGTGGTGTGGAGATTGGTAAGGATGTCCTTTCCCCCGCTACCCATAAAGCATTTAGTACTATCCCGGAGCTTTTGGAACTTATAGAGCGTATCGCCAATGCCACCGGACTTCCCGTAGGCATAAAGGCGGCTATTGGAAAATTGGACCAATGGGAAGAACTGGCAATACTCATGGAGAAATCCGGTAAAGGTCCAGACTTTATATCTGTTGACGGTGGTGAAGGCGGCACCGGGGCGGCACCACCCAGCTTTGCGGACCATGTGTCCTTGCCTTGGGTATATGGATTTTCCAGTTTGTACCGTATTTTCAAGGATAAGGGACTTACGGACCGTATTGTTTTTATAGGTAGTGGAAAATTAGGGTTTCCGGCCAAAGCGGCCATGGCATTTGCCATGGGGGTGGATTGCATCAATGTAGCCCGCGAAGCTATGATGAGCATAGGATGCATCCAAGCGCAGGTCTGCCATACCAATAGGTGTCCTGCCGGGGTAGCAACACAAAGCAAATGGTTGCAGGCAGGTATCAATGTCCCATTGAAATCTGAACGCCTAGCACAATATTTTAGAACGTTCAGAAAAGAGTTCATTGAGGTAACCCACGCCGCGGGTTACGAACATCCCTGCCAATTTACTATGGAAGATGTTCAGGTAAATGTGGATGATGATTATCTTAGCAGTAATTTAAAAACCGTTTACCGTTACGAGAAAACTACCGTTCCCTTTAATGGAATGCAAGAATTATATGACTGTTGCTATTTAGGAGGAACCCCAAAAACATCGCATACATGAAAAAAATTACCCTAATTTGTACCCTTTTGTTGCTGGTTAACACTGGGTTTTCCCAAAAGAAAAAAGACCTTATTGTAAAAATAAGCGAACTTGAAAACCAAATTTCAGCTTTAACTGATTCGGTTTCCGTAGCTAAAAGGGCTATCAATACCAGTAATTCCAAAGCGCAGCTTGCGGAAAAGGAAAATGCAGAGTTACGAGAAGCTAACGCGACCCTTTTGCAAAACCTGACAAATTTTTCAAAAATATCCAAAAAGAATACAGAGACCGTTAATAGTGCTTTGACCAGCTTAAATCTTAAGGAACAGCAGTTACGTAACATTACCGATACTTTTTCTAGGAACGATTCCACATCCATTGCTATTCTTACACAAGGAAAGCAAGTCTTGGGACCGGATGCGAATGTTGGGGTATCCAACGGTGATATTTTAATTACAAATTCCTTGACCTCTTTATTTGAAACCGATCAATCCAATATCCTATCCGAAGCAGGAAAAGCATCCCTTGAAAAAATAGCGCAGCTTCTTTCCAAAAACCCGGACAGGGAACTTTCTATAGAAGCCCTGAACATTACCGGGGATTTTGATGTTTCTTATCTACAAGCGGTTGCCGTAGCCAATGAATTATGGAAAACCCACCAGATTCCGGCAGAACGACTGCGTTTGATTACTAGGGACGGAAATTTTAAGGAAGGAATACTCATTAGACTATCCCCGGACTATAAGAAATTCTATGCCATGGCAAAGGAAAATATGTGATTTTTAAACATATACTTTTTTTTAAAATATCACGTTCTA
>CALGQU010000190.1 GCA_937959125.1 uncultured Croceitalea sp. | reverse complement strand
ATACCCAATGCCAGCATTCCCAACCAAAAATTTCCTCTATTGCTTGTATCCCATGGTACTGGAGGCAATCGATTCTCATTGACTTGGTTTATTGAAAGAATGGTCAGGCAAGGATATATTGTGGTGGCCGTGGATCACTTTGGCAATACCACGTTCAACAAAATACCTAGGGAATTCCTTAAATGGTGGGAAAGGGCTATTGATATCCAATTTGTGTTAGATCAAGTCCTTGAGGATAAATATCTGGGAGGGCACATAGATACGGAGAAAATAGGCGGAGTCGGTTTCTCCTTGGGCGGGTATACCAATATAGCCTTAGCCGGTGGATATGTAAACCGGAACCTAAAAGGAAAACAAACGGAGTTACCTCCTGAATTTCCTAAAAGTGAGGAGGTTATTGATTTTGCCAAGGACAGTATTTTAGTAAATTCGTTTAACACCTATTCCAATCGGGTCAAAGATGCGCGAATAAAAGCATTTTTTGTCATGGCACCATCACTGGGTTTTGGTTTCCATTCCAAGACCCAGACCAAAGCGATTACTGCACCCATTTATATTGTTGCCGGAAAAGGGGATACCAATACTCCCATAGCAACTAATGCTTTAGTTTATCACGCCCTTTTACCAACAAGCGAACTCCACCTTTTCAACGAGCATGTGGACCATTATGTATTTTTAAACCAAGGTACTGAATTCGGAAAACAGATACTCCCCTTGCTCACTGTAGATCATCCTATGGTAAATCGAAAAGAAATACACGACCAAACCTTAAACTTGGCTATCCCTTTTTTTAAGAAGCATCTTAGATTACCATGAATTGTATATATAGTTTCTTAAGCACTATTGCTCAATAGGTCGTGCATCAAAAACAAACAGTTCGTTGTTTGTAAATTGTGGGGTTACCTCAATAGGATTACAACATACCTCACAGTCTTCTATATAGGTTTGGCGGGATACCGAGGTATCCAATAACATGGAAATTTCCTCCCAACAATACGGGCATTGAAAAAAATGTTCGAACATGCTTAAATATCCAGGTTCAACAGTTGCCCAGTAAGTTGTAGTAGTTCCAATTCTGCCAATTTTGCATTGTACTTGGCCAAGTTTTTACCGGTCTTTACGTTAAGGAGGTTCAACTGGGCTTGCCTTAATTCCACGGATGAAATCTGGCCCAGTTTATAACGCTCGTTGGAACGTTCAAAATTATTTTGGGCGGTAAGCACGTTCTGTTCTTGCAAGCGATAGATTTGCAAGCGGTTTTCATAATTGCCCTTGGCATTGGCAATATCACGTTTGACTTCCTTTTTGATCTGTTGCTCCAGGGTTTCTTGGGATTCCAAGAGTATTTTTGCGTTCTTTATTTGGGTAATGCCGTTTCCACCATCGAAGAGGTTCCAAGTTAAATTGACTCCGGCAGAAAATCCCGTAGAGGTACTTGAGGCCAAGAAATTTGTGGCCGGAAAATTACCCTCGTTCCAACCGTAAGATCCCGTAAGGCCTACCGTAGGCAAAAAAACGGACTTCCCCGCTTTTAAGCTATAATCATTTATTTTAATGTTCTTTTGGGCTTGCAACATCCGTATGTTATTGGTTTCGCCCTTGGCCAAGACTTCTTCCAATGTCAAGGGATCTATAAATACAACTGTGGTGTCCACTTCAAAATTTTGCTCCAATTCGCCGTTGAGTACCACATTAAGATCGCGTTTGGTATTTTTTAGGTTTTGCAGCCCATTGATCAGGTTGATACTATCGTTTACCAAATCTACTTCTGCATTGAGCACATCCAACTTATTGGTCTGTCCGTATTCAAAACTATATTCGGCGCGTTGTAACCTGTTTTTAGTGTTGGCAAAGGTTTCTTCCAAGACCTCCACGTTCTCCGTTAGGCGTGCCACCTCAAAATAAACGGTAAAAAGCTGTAGCATGGTGGTTTCTATGGTCTCCCTGGCTTGCAGTTCACTTAAATCATATTCTTCCTTTAGCCTTTTATAGTCATACCACCTGCCCAGTCCATCAAAAAGAGTGTAATTTAAATTAACGGAAGCATTGTAACGCGTAGTTTCGGCACCATCAATAGCACGCACGGAACCATCTTGAAAAGTAGCTTCTTGGTTATTACGATCAAAGGACCCGCCTCCATTGGCCGTAATGCTGGGTAAAAATCCGGAGTTTAAAAACCCTTGGTTGTTGTCCGCTATCCTTACATTGTTCCTGGCAATGGTTATCCCAAAGTTATTTTCCAAGGTCAAGGCCACGGCATCCTCCTTGGAGAGTAATTCCTCCTGCGCCCATACCCAAGCATGCATGGTGAACAAGAGTACCATTAAAAAACTATACCTTCTGTACATTATAAACTTTGTTCTAATTCCCTTCCTTTTTTGGGGTCTTTATTGTCCATAGTGCCTATCCCATTGCTTATAAAGCGTTGTTCCCCCTCCATATGCGCTTCTTCATTCTGCTCCTTTATGGCACGTTCCACTTCTTCCTTGCTCACCTTATTCCCTGTTTTTAGCCACTTTGCCCCCACTTTTATGCTATTGCTAAAAGAAAGGAAAATAGGTAACATCAATAAAGTCAGGACCGTTGCAAATCCAATTCCGTAGGCTATGGCTATGGCCATGGGTTTCAAAAATTGGGCTTGCCTGCTTTTTTCCAATAACAAGGGTGCCAAACCGGCTATGGTGGTAATGGAGGTTAGGAATATGGCCCTAAAACGTGAACGTCCCGCTTCATACAAAGCAGTATCAAACGGCATCCCTTCCCTTAGGTTTCCATTGAACTTTCCAATAAGGACCAGTCCATCATTGACCATGATCCCAATTAGGGCAATAATGCCCAGCAGGGATAAAATATTCAAAGGAAAACCGTGTATCCAATGTCCCCAGGAAACCGCCGTCAAACTAAAGGGGATCAATAACAACAACAACAAAGGCTGACTAAAACTACGAAAAGTAAACGCTATGGTGATGTAGATGAGCAGCAGGACCATGAGACCCACAAAATTGAGGGAGTCCACTAGTTTTAAGCGTTCCCGGTTCTGTCCTTCATAGGAAGCAGTCACTGTGGGGTATTTGGACTGTATCTCGGGCATTATCTCTTCCCTTACCCAAGTCAATACATCTGGGGCACTGGTATTTTTAGGATCCTTTAAATCTGCACTTATCTGTATTTCACGTTGACTGTCCAAATGGTTGATGGCCACTTCCCCACGGGAAATGGTATAGGACGCAATCTCGTTCAGCGGAATTCTGGAACCTGTAGGGGTTTGGATCCGCATTTCATCCAAATCCGTTATGGAGGACCTATTCTCGCGATCATAGCGCACCCATACACGTATCTCATCTTGCCCCCTCTGGAAACGTTGGGCTTGCGCCCCAAAGAACCCTGCCCTTACCTGGCCCATAACCGTTCTAAGGTCTAACCCCAACAAATAGGCGTTCTCTTTAAGTTCCAATTGTATTTCCTTAATGCCTGCGGGGTCATTGTCCGAAATGTCCTTGAGCAAGGAGTTGTTCACAAAAGCGGACCGCAGCTCCGCCTTTGCCGCTTTAAGTTCTTCAATATTATTTCCTAAAAGGGAAACGGAAACCGGACTTCCGCCAAAATTACCCCCTGATCCGTAAATCAGACTTTCCACGCCAATTACCGGACCAACCAATTCCTCTAATCTAGTGGTGATGATATCCGCAACCACCTCATCGGGGCGTTCCTCACCCGGCAAGAGATTGATGACCAAGGTAGCTGAGGACGATCCGGGGCCCAAATTCTTGATCATGTTCTCAAACAACACCTTATCCGTGCCTTTTAAATAGTGTTCCGTGAGCTCTTCATTGACAATGGCCGCTTTATCTTCAATAAGGCTTATTATGGAATCCGTTACCCGCTCATTGGTCCCGTTGGGCATTAAAAGCTCGACCGCAATACGGTCACTAGCAATCCGGGGGAAGAAAGCGGTTCTAATAATCCCACCTCCAATGGAACCAAAAGTAAGTACCAAGGCCATGACGAAGAAGGCGAAGGTAAGCAGCTTGTACCGCAGCGCAAAGTCCAGCGCAGGACTATACAATCTATCGCGCATCCAGGCCATAAAGGTATCCCCTGCTTTGTTGATGACCCGCAGTTTGGCAAAAAGTTCACCCATACGGGTCTTAGGTTTGCCCTCTTGCTTGGTCAAGGCTTTGGAATGCGCCAAATGCGCAGGAAGTATAATCAAAGCCTCTACCAAGGAAACCACCAACGTTAGAATTACAATTACGGAAACCTCGCCAAAGAAATCGCCAATACGCCCATCCAAAAACAAGAAAATGGAAAATGCAAGAATGGTTGTAATAATAGCGGAGACGATAGGGGGAATCACCTCCATAGTGCCGTCTATAGCCGCCTGTATAGGGGTTTTTCCCTTTTCATAATGTTGATAGATGTTTTCTGCTATGACAATACCATCGTCCACCAGAATACCAATGACGATGATCATACCAAACAAGGAAAGGACATTAATGGTCACATTGAGCATGGGTGCAAAAACGAACATCCCTAGAAACGCAACCGGAAGCCCCAAAGCTACCCAAAATGCCAGTCTGGTGTTTAGGAACAGGGATAGAAAAATGAGCACCAAGATCATCCCCACAATGGCGTTCTCCGTCAACAATTCCGTCCGCTGGTTTAAAGTGGTCGAAAAATCACTGACCACATTGATTTGGACGTTATTGTATTTTTGGTTAAAACCTTCTATATAGTCTTTTACCT
This sequence comes from uncultured Croceitalea sp., assembly GCA_937959125.1. Lineage (GTDB taxonomy): Bacteria > Bacteroidota > Bacteroidia > Flavobacteriales > Flavobacteriaceae > Croceitalea. Next base: position 6,573 of record CALGQU010000190.1, on the reverse strand, counting down.
TATCCGCGGAACTGATCAAATCTTCCGTATTGGTACTGGTAATGGTAACGTTGACTGCCAGGTTGCCGTCATAATATGTGGCATTGGGGGTTTCAGAAAATCGGTCCCTGATCTCCGCAATATCCTTTAACCGCACCGTCCTTCCCAAGGGATCGGCGCGCACAATGACGTTGGAAAGTTCATCGGCATAATAAGAACGGTTATTGGCACGTATCAAATATTCTTCCGCATTGGTCTTAATGTTTCCGCCGGTTACCAAAATATTGGCATTTGCCACTGCTTGGGATACCTCATTGAAAGAAATATCAAAAGCCAACAAACTATTCTCATCTATGGCAATCTCTATCTCCTCTTCTGGGTAGCCTGTGGGTTCTATTTGGGAAATACCGTCAATGGCACGCAGATCGTTCTCTATCTGGCGGCCAATCTGTTTTAAAGTGGCCAAGGAAATGTTCTCCCCACTTACCGCAAAGCTTATGGTCTGGCGTATGGCTTCCAATTTAGAAACCACTAGTGGCTCCATCCCTGCAGGAAAAGAAGGCACGCGGTCTACCGCATTCTTAACCTCCAATAACATAAAGTCAATATCCCTACCCTTTTCAATCTCTACGTTAATGGAACCGGAATTCTCCCTAGAAGTAGAAGTAACGCGTTCCACCCCTTGCAGTCCTTTTAAGTTATCCTCAATTTTAAGGACGACCCCTTCTTCTATCTCTTGCGGTGATGCCCCTGGGTAAACAATGTTGATCAATACATTCTTAGATTCCGTTAAAGGAAAAAAGGAAGACTTTAAAGCATTGGCCCCCACTAACCCAAATACCAAAAATGCGAGTATGATAACGTTGACCGCTACATGGTACTTTATGAAATACGCAATGATTTTTTTCATTCGGCCTGTGTTTCAGGGGTCTCGGTTCCGTAAATTTTCACCAACATCCCTGTATATGCACCTACTACTGGTTTTGAGACTATGGTTTCGCCATTAGGCACATTCTTAAGTACAACGCTTTTGTCCGTAAAATGGACGGGGGATACATCTATGAGATCTAGAACGGTATCCCTAACCACATAAATCTGGTTGTTCTCAGTGAGCAGGGTACGGTCAATTTCTATAGCTTCCGGTTCGCTTCTTGCAGCCAAATTAGCCTCTAAATATTGTCCTTCCTTAAGCCTATTGTCCCGCACTTCAACAAAGGCGGTTACGGTTTGTGATGCTTGATCCACACTGCCGTTGATACGCACTACCTTACCGGTATAGGTTTTTGTACTTTCCAGGTTGCCCAGGGAAACACTTTCTCCTACTTTAAGAAAATCCGCGAAGGATTTTCCTATAGCTACCTGTAGCTCGTAAATACCGGGTCTAATATATTCCCCTAATTTTTGCCCCGCCCTTACCAAGGTCCCTTCTGTAACCAAGGCTTGGGTAAGGATACCGGAATAAGGTGCGGTTATCGTATATTTTGCCAACCGCTGTTCCAAATTTTTAACGTTGTAATAACTGGTGTAGATGCCCCTGCCCGAAATAAAGAATTTTTCCTTCTCCGATGCAATTTCAGGTAGTTTGGGGGTCGTTTTTTCAAGATCAAAATTGGAAAGATAGGTTTGCCATTTTTGAAAATGTTCTGGATAATCCAATTGCAGGTCGGGCATAATGGAGGTCACTAAATTATAGAGATTACTTTTGGCGGACTGCACACTGGCGTAATATTCCGCGGCATCTATGCGTATTAAGGTCTGCCCCGCAGTAAATTCTTGTCCCGGCTTAAAGAGCCTACTTCCTTTTCTAAACACCCCTTGCACCTCTGCGTAAAGTTCCACCCTGTCTTTTGCAACCAGATTGCCGTTGGCAGGAATCTTAATGGCTACCGACCCATTTTGTACGGTATCCACAAAAACGGTCTTCACTACTTTTTGAATCCTGGGTTTTCTTTCTTTTTTATTGTTGATGATCCGTTTTGCTACATAAATGGAACCACCGATCAGTAAAATACCTATAAGAATGGAAAGTGTAATTTTTCGCATAAGCGGAAGGGTCGATTAGTTTTTGCAAAACTATTGCCCTAACACAGGGTTTTGGGTTAAAGATTTCATAAATGTTTAGGAGATACTACCAAAACATGAAACAAAAAAAGGGGACGTACCTCTACGCCCCCGAACCAAACAAACTAAAGTATAACTAACTACTCATTGTCGTCAATATCTTCAAACTTAGTGTCCGCCATGCGGGTAGGGACCGCTAAATTTTTAAAATCCATATTGTATTTTTCAGAATCCGTATCAAAGACCAACAAGGATTTTGTATTCATCATTTTAAGGCCGTCAAAAGACTTAAACTGGTTATGTTGTAGTTGTAGTATCCTAAGGCTGGCCATTTGGTTGACCTCTTTGGGGATATCCCCGTTCAACTGGTTGTTGCTTAGTACCAACTCTTCCAATTTGGTGAGATTGCCCATTTCCTTTGGAATTTCCCCTTCCAAGGAATTTTCAAACAAACCTAAACTTTTTAGATTCTTAAGTCTTCCAATACTTACAGGAATTAGGCCTTTAAAATTATTGCTGGACAAATTCAATACCTGCAGTTTTTCAATGTTCCCCACGCTCTCTGGAATGGGACCACTTAAAAAGTTATTGAACAGGGATAACTCCTCCAGTTCCGTTAGTTGGCCTATGGCTACGGGCAAACTGCCCTTAAAACGATTCATTTCTAGTTTAAGGACCTGAAGCTGTTTGAGATTAACAATATCTTTGGGCAGCACACCCGTTAGGTTGTTTAAAGCCAGATTAAGTTTCCGCAAATGTTTTAATTGCCCAATACTTTCCGGTAATTGTCCCTGTAAATTATTATGAAAGAGATTAATTTCAACAACATGGCCATTGAAAACGCTAATTCCCTTCCATGTAGTGATGGGTTCTTCCAAATCCCAAGAGGTGTTCCAGGCATTTCCGTTGGTGCTTTGAAACAAATCTACCAACGCTGCCTTCTCTGATGGTGATACCGTCTCCGCACGGACCACCGTAAGGCAAAAAAGGCACATAACAAGGACGATATATTGGCTGGTTTTTCTCATTCTTCTTAATATTTAGTAAGAATACACTTACAAAGTAATAGCAAGAAAATGAACTGACCAACTTAATTTGGAAAAAAATTACAAAACTGTTGTGAAAGTGCTTAAATATGTTGTGTAAGACAAATCTTACTTATTAAAACGAATATCCTTCCAAATCTGATGATACGTCTTCCCACTCCTCCATCAACTTTTCCAGTTGTTTTTTAGCCCCATGGTAGGTATCGAAAAAGGAAGTGTCCGCTACCGTTTTATCATAATCCATCAATAATTGATGATCGTATTCCTGAATCTGCCTTTCCAGAGCCGTTATTTTCTTTTCAATACTACCCAACCTATTGTTCAGGGATTTTAGTTTCTTTTGTTTTTCGTAGTCATTTCCGGATTTCGAGTTCTTCTTTTCTATGGCGGCCTTTTCCTTACGTTCTATTTTTCTAAAATTCTCTGCATTGCGCTGTTCCAAATAAAAATCGATATCCCCTAAATATTCTTTTATTGCACCATCCTTAAATTCATAGACCGTATCCGTAAGCCCTTGCAGAAAATCCCGATCATGGGAGACCAATATTAAGGTGCCTTCAAAACTTTGTAATGCTTGTTTTAATACGTTCTTGGATTTGATGTCCAAATGGTTGGTAGGTTCATCCATCACCAGCACATTAAAAGGTTGTAACAACATCTTTGCAAGTGCCAACCTGTTGCGTTCCCCACCGGATAAGACCTTTACATACTTGTCTACTTCTTCTCCCCTAAACAAAAAAGATCCCAAAATATCCCGCACCTTACTGCGGTTCTTTTCATTTGCGGCATCTATCATAGTGTCATGTATGGTCTTTTCACCCTCCAAGTAGTCTGCTTGGTTTTGGGCAAAATATCCTAGCTGCACATTATGGCCTAGCTTTAATGTACCTCCATGTTCCAGTTCCCCCACCAGTATTTTGGCCAACGTGGTTTTCCCCTGCCCGTTCTGGCCCACAAAAGCGATCTTACTTTCGCGTTCCACCAAAAGGTCAATACCCCTTAAAACTTCTTTAGCACCATAATTTTTCGTAAGATTCTCCATCTCAGCAATCACCTTGCCCGGGGTAATGGAAACGGGAAACCTAAGGTTCATAACGCTATTATCATCTTCGTCTACCGCTATGCGATCCATACGGTCCAGTTTTTTGATAAGGGATTGCGCCATGGATGCCTTTGAGGCTTTGGCCCTAAACTTCTCAATCAACTTTTCTGTTTGCTGTATTTGTTTTTCTTGGTTCTTTTGGGCGTTCAGTTGCTGTTCTTTCATCTCTGCCCTAAGCACCAAATACTTGGAATACGGTTTATTGTAGTCGTAAATCCTACCCAAGGATATTTCAATGGTCCTATTGGTCACATTATCCAAGAACATCTTGTCATGGGAAACAATAACCACGGCCCCGGGATAATTCCTTAAAAATTGTTCCAACCAAATGATGGACTCAATATCCAGATGGTTCGTAGGTTCATCCAACAAGAGCACATCATTGTTCTGTAACAGGAGTTTGGCCAATTCTATACGCATACGCCACCCGCCGGAAAAGGTATCCGTCAACTTATCAAAATCTTGCCGCAAAAAACCAAGACCTTGCAATACTTTTTCAGTATCACCTTGATAATTATACCCTCCAAGAATTTCGTAACGCTCGGTGAGGTCATTTAGATCGATCATCAATTGCTGGTAACCATCACTTTCGTAATCCGTGCGTTCTACAAGCTGTGTATTGATATGTGCTAAACCCGACTCCAATTTTTTGATTTCTTCAAAGGCCTGATACGACTCTTCCAAAACCGTTCTGCCTTGATGAAAATCAATATCCTGCTTAAGAAAACCAATTTTTACTTCCTTGTCCGATGCAATGGTCCCGGTATCCGGTTCCATATCCCCGTTCAAAATTTTTAGCAGGGTCGACTTTCCTGCGCCGTTCTTTCCGATAAGGCCTGTACGGTCACCCGCATTTAGCCGAAAGGCGATTTCTTCAAAGAGGTACTCCCCCCCAAAAGCGACCGAAATATTATGGATATTCAACATGATTTGTGATTGGAGTTACCGAGTAGGCCAGGCATTCTTCGTAATTTTGTTGCAAACGCTGCAAATGTTAAAAAAAGGAAGCAAACTCTACAGTATTTTAACAGGAACTTGCCCTAAATGCCATAATGAAAGTATGTACGTCAACAAAAATCCGTACGCCGTTGGCCAACTTTTTAAAATGTACGACCGCTGTTCTCACTGTGACACCAAGTATAAAATTGAGCCTTCCTTCTTTTATGGTGCCATGTACGTTAGCTATGGTGTAGGCATTGCATTTGCTGTTGCTGCTTTTGTCATTTCTTTTTTATTGTTGGAAACCTCCCTAAAGATCACCTTTATTGCCATTGTGGCTACGCTCATCGTTTTTATGCCCGTAATCATACGGTTAAGTAGAAACATTTGGATCAATCTGTTCATGAAATATGATCCCAAGAGGAACGGTTAGCCCCTAAAACACTTTTTGGTGAACCGCTTAATATCCATGACTGCGTCTAGCATCTCTCCTTTTTCTATAGTGTTAAATAAAACTTCTGATGCGTATGGAGCGATCAGAACACCTCTTGAGCCAAACCCATTTAGCACATATAGTGACTTATGCTTTGGGTGTTGCCCAACCAACGGTCTCCTATCTACAACCGTAGGTCGGATTCCCGCCACATGGTCCACAACTTCATATTCGCTTTTTAAAAAGAGAGCCAGTTTGGCAAGCAATTCTTTTTTGGATTCCTCCGTTGGGATATTGGTTTTGTCCTTCCATTTATAGGTTGCTCCTACCCTATACTTGTCTTCCCCTAACGGAATAATAAAAACCGAAGATTTGATCACACAACTTTCTTTTAATGCTGGTGCATGTATTGTCAATAGCTCCCCTTTGGTTCCATTTAACGGCAAATAGTTAAAATAGGGATTCGCTTTTAATCCGTAGCCTTCGGCAAAAACAACATGTTTTGCTTTAAGGTTTTTATAAGTCACTTGGGTATCGGTAACGGTTAAATCGTTAAAAACAAATTCTTGTTCCAATACCATTCCTTCTTGCCTTAGGTATTGCTTGTATGCCCCAATAAGTTGTCTAGTGGCTATCCTGCCGGTGTATTTTACAAGACCCATTCCAAAGGGCGCATCAATCCCGTCATTGGTATTGGCAACAATCCCTGGTGATAAGAAATGGTCCAAATCTTGTTTGTCCATAGCTGCAAACCAGTTGTTCTGCTCTTCCAAGGAAGCAAACCTGCGCAGTACAGGGACCTTAAGGTCCACTTGAATGCCTAATTTTTTCTCCAAGCCCTGATAAAAAGGCATCGCCATTTGCATTTGTTGTCTGCCCATCCAAGCCATGGTAAACCGTTTAAGGATAACAGGGTTGTACAAACCTCCCGCAACCAAGGATGCTTGTTGGGCGTTGTTGGAAATTACGTGAAACGATTTTCCATGCTTTTCCAATTGTTCACAAAAAGAAAG